>CAJXVQ010000154.1 GCA_913060685.1 uncultured Verrucomicrobiales bacterium | reverse complement strand
TCTACACAGAGTAGATCGTCGGCAGCGTCAGATGTGTATAAGAGACAGCGCATGATGTCCTTGAGCTCTTCGGAGAGTTGGAAGGCTTCGATCTTGGCGGGGTTGGAGAGGCGGTCCATCATGTTGGTGATGCCGCCGTGCTTGAGAGCTTCGGTGACGACTTCCCAACCGTTCTGGATGAACTTGACGGCCCACTTGGGGTCGATTCCGTCAGCCTTCATCTTCTCGAAGCAGAGAATGGAGCCGGCTTGAAGGAGTCCGCAGAGGATGGTCTGCTCGCCCATGAGGTCGGACTTGACCTCGGCAACAAATGAGGACTCAAGAACGCCGGCCTTGTCGCCGCCTTGGGCAACTGCGAGGGCTTTGGCAAGTTCGATGCCTTCGCCGGTAGGGTCGTTCTCGACGTGGCAGGCGATGAGAGTGGGAACTCCGAAGCCACGCTTGTATTCTTCGCGGACTTCAGACCCTGGAGATTTGGGTGCGACCATGATGACGGTCAGGTCCTTGCGGATCTGGGTGCCTTCCTCGACGATGTTGAAGCCGTGGGCGTAGGAGAATGCGGCTCCTTCCTTCATATGAGGAATGACGGTTTCCACGACTTTGGTGTGCTGCTTGTCGGGAGCAAGATTCATGACTACATCCGCAGTAGGGAGCATTTCCTCATAAGTGCCGACGGCAAAACCGTTCTCGGTGGCATTCAGGTAAGATTGACGCTTCTCCTGGATGGCTTCGGCGCGAAGGGTGTAGGAGACGTCGAGGCCGGAATCGCGCATATTGAGACCTTGATTCAGGCCCTGGGCTCCACAGCCGACAATGACAATCTTGAGGCCCTTGGCAGCAGTGACGCCATTGGAGAACTCGGAAGAGTCCATGAAGCGGCAAGTGCCGAGCTCGTCAAGCTGGCGGCGGAGGGGGAGAGTGTTGAAGTAATTCGTGCTCATGTGTTAGGAAAAGTCTATTTGACGGGGTCTGAATGTCAGGAAACCAAGATTTGTAAACGAAGAATCGGTTTGAAATCGGGGAAAATCACTAAAAAGTCTCGGTCCAGACTCGACAAAAGGGTGAGCTAATGATTATGACCCGCCCTCCTAGCGACCGTATATCATGATAGACCTCAGTAAATACCGTAACATCGGCATCTTCGCACACGTTGATGCCGGAAAGACCACGACCACCGAGCGGATTCTCAAGCTCACCGGTAAAATTCACAAAACGGGTGAGGTTCACGATGGTGAGTCCACGACCGATTTCATGGAGCAGGAAGCTGAGCGGGGAATTACCATTCAGTCCGCTGCCACAACTTGTTTCTGGAATGACTACCGCATGAACATCATCGATACTCCGGGACACGTAGACTTCACGATTGAAGTTTACCGTTCCTTGAAGGTTCTCGATGGTGGAGTCGGTGTCTTCTGCGGATCAGGTGGCGTTGAGCCCCAGTCCGAGACCAACTGGCGCTACGCCAACGACTCCGAAGTGGCCCGTATCATTTTCGTCAACAAGCTCGACCGTATTGGTGCTGACTTCTTCAGCGTGATTCAGCAGACCAAGGATATCCTTGGTGCCAACCCGCTTGTGATGACCATTCCGATTGGCTTCGAAGACTCCTTCGTCGGTGTTGTCGATGTTCTCGAGATGAAGGCTTATATCTGGGACGACTCCGGTTTGCCTGAGAATTTCGAGGTGACGGATGTCCCTGACGATCTCAAGGAAAAGGCCGAGCATTACCGCAACGAACTCATCGAGACTGCAGTGGAGCAGGATGACGAGGTCATGGAGGCTTACCTTGAAGGCAACATGCCTGATATTGCCACGATCAAGAAGTGTATCCGTAAAGGAACGATCGCGCTTGATTTCTTCCCCGCTTTCTGTGGTTCTGCTTTCAAGAACAAGGGTGTTCAAAACGTCCTCAACGGCGTTGTCGATTACCTTCCTTCTCCTCTCGAAGTTGATCCTGAACCCGAGTTTGATGACGAGGGTGAGTTGACCGGCGGAGTCGCAACAGCAGATGCAAATGGCCCGCTTCGTGCGCTTGCCTTCAAGATCATGGACGACCAGTTCGGTGCTTTGACTTTCACTCGTATCTACTCGGGTAGCCTCAAAAAGGGTGACACCATTCTCAATACCTTCACGGGTAAGACGGAGCGTGTTGGTCGTCTCGTCGAGATGCACGCCGACACCCGGACTGAACTCGATAGCGCGCAAGCGGGTGACATCATCGCACTGGTGGGTCTTAAGAACGTCCAGACGGGACACACTCTTTGTAGTAAGGAAAACCCGGCGACTCTCGAGCCAATGGTATTCCCGGATCCCGTGATCTCACTTGCGGTCTCACCGATCGATAAGGCCAATGCCGAGAAGCTCGGAAATGCTCTCGGTAAGATGATTCAGGAGGACCCTTCCTTCCGCGTTGAGACCGACCTTGACTCTGGCGAGACCATTCTTAAGGGAATGGGTGAGCTTCACCTCGACATCAAAGTCGATATCCTCAAGCGCACCCACAAGGTTGAGGTTGTCGTGGGAGCGCCTCAGGTGGCTTACCGCGAGACCATCACCAAGGAGCTTGAAGACAGCTACACTCACAAGAAGCAGTCCGGTGGTTCCGGTCAGTTTGCGAAGATCGACTACACCCTCACTCCGCTTGAGCCGGGTGAAGGATTCCAGTTCGAGTCCAAGGTTGTGGGAGGAAACGTTCCCAAGGAATTCTGGTCAGCCGTCGAGAAGGGCTTCAAGACCTCACTCGTCAAGGGTGTCCTTGCCGGTTATCCTTGTTTGGACTTTAAGGTGACTCTCTCTGACGGTGCTTTCCACGCAGTTGACTCCTCGGCCGTTGCTTTCGAGATCGCCGCAAGAGCAGCCTATCGTCAGTCCGTGCCAAAGGCCGGTGTGCAGATCCTTGAGCCGATCATGAAGCTCGATGTCTTCACTCCGGAAAATCACGTGGGTGATGTCATTGGTGATCTCAACCGTCGTCGTGGCATGATTCAGTCACAGGACACCGCTTCCGGTGGTATTCGTATCAAGGCCCAAGCGCCTCTCTCCGAGATGTTTGGTTACATTGGCGACCTCCGCACCATGACCTCCGGTCGTGGACAGTTCTCCATGGAGTTCGAGCACTATGCTGCTTGCCCCAGGAACGTGTCTGAGAAGGTGATCGCTGACGCCAAGGAGCGCGAAGAGGAGAAGAGGAAAAAGTAATTTTTCCGAGCGATAATATTTCAAAAGGCGCACTGGAAACGGTGCGCCTTTTTTGTGTTTTTTTGGCGAGTAATTGAATGGTCTGCCGCTTGCTTCAGCGCCATTGAAAACCATTATTAAAGAGAATATAAACAAGATTGGCGTTCTTGGATGCCCAGCCATTGTCGAGAGCTCATGTGATAATGATTTCTATGACTTTTGGTGTAAACACCAGGCTATCAATCTCTGGGCGCTGTTTCCCTGGATCCTCTTTTTGCTTGAAGAGTGGGAAATAGTCTTTTGCTTTATCCGTGTGTATCAACGAGATGTTCAGTGGCGCCAAAGCACCGGTTTGTGGACGAATGTATAAGTGGGTGCCATCTTCACATTCAGCCCAATTGAGGCTCACAGCCCAACTGAATTTCAGATTTCGAACCGTAATGGTTCGGCGTTTCTTTTTAGGAATCGCCATTTCAGAGTTTTGATTTCTTTAGCTCAAGTGATGAGGGGAGGGCATCTCATGAGTGGCAGACGAAGATCTCATCAGCAAAAGGGCGCAAACGGTCTATGCCGCATTCGAGCGCTTTTTCTTGAGCACGGGAGGTTTGTCGCCTTTCACGGCGGCGGCATTGATCGTCACTGACTCGACGTCTTCGCGTGATGGGATCTCGAACATGATGTCGAGCATGAGGCGCTCGAAGATGGAGCGAAGGGCGCGGGCGCCGGTGCCCCGCTCAATGGCCTGCTTGGCAAGGGCGGTAAGACCGTCTTTCGTGACCTTGAGTTGGACATCGTTCATGGAGAGTTGCTTTTGATATTGCTTCAAAAGAGCGTTCTTGGGCTCGGTCAGGATCTGGACGAGTTCTGATTCGGTCAGCTTACGCAAGGACGTTAGAACGGGAAGGCGACCGATGAATTCGGGAATCAGACCAAAGTGCATGAGGTCTTCGGCGCGAACTTGATTCAAGAGCGCGATCTCTTCAGCCTCTTCAGTGGCTTCTGTTTCGATGGCGTTGAATCCGAGGGTGCGTTTGCCCAAGCGGCGACGAACGATGTCCTCCATTCCGACGAAGGCACCACCACAGACGAAGAGGATTTTCTCGGTGTTGACTTGAATGTATTCCTGCTGGGGATGCTTGCGTCCTCCTTGGGGAGGCACGTTGCAGACCGAGCCTTCGAGGATTTTGAGCAAGGCCTGCTGGACGCCTTCACCCGAGACATCACGGGTGATGGAAACGTTCTCGGTCTTGCGGCCGATTTTGTCGATTTCATCGACGTAGATGATTCCCCGTTCGGCGCGTTCGACGTCGAAATCGGCGGACTGAAGGAGACGGAGAATGATGTTTTCAACGTCTTCACCAACATAGCCGGCTTCGGTCAGAGTTGTGGCATCGACGATGCAGAAGGGAACATCGAGGAGGCGGGCGAGGGTTTTTGCCAGGAGAGTCTTACCTGAGCCGGTGGGTCCAAGGAGGAGGACGTTCGATTTCTCGATTTCGACGTCGGCGTATTTGGCGTCGGTGTTCTCGTGTTGGCGGAGGCGCTGGTAGTGGTTGTAAACCGCGACCGAGAGCACCTTCTTGGCGTCCTCCTGGCCGATGACAAAGTCGTTGAGATGTTGGAGAAGTTCGGCAGGCGTCGGGACTCCGTCCTCGAGCAGACCGGTGACTTCCTCAGACGCTTCCGCTTGTCCGGCGAGTTCCTTGCGAAGGATGGTGGAGCAAACATCAATGCACTCGTTGCAAATATAGACGCCGGGGCCGGCGATGAGCTTTTTGACCTCCGAATGGCTTTTGCCACAGAAGGAACACATGGTGAGATTGTTTGCGCGAGCCATTGGAGAGTAAGAAGGATTTAAAACGAATGTTTCTAATGAAGATCTTAGCACCGTGGGGTGACGGTGTCGCGTGATTATTTAAAAGATCGCGAGATGACTCCAGAGAGTTGGGTCAAGTTCTGCAAGAGTGCGTTCCCGGAGTGGCCCGGCATCCTCAGGGTTCCTCAAGACGGCGAAAACGGTGGAGCCGGAACCAGACATCATGGCTGTTTCGGTTTCGGGTTGCTCAAGGAGGAATTGCTTGAGCTCGGCGAGGAAGCGATGTTTTTCAAAAACCGGTCTTTCCAGATCATTGAAGAGGGTTTGACCTCCGGCTTGAGACGGGGCGTAAGAGATGCCGGCGATCTCGGATGAGTCCATCCAGTGTGAATAGGCCCAGGGAGTGGGGATATCGAAGGAGGGCTTAAAAAGAAGAATGGGAAGCTTCCAGCGGAGGTCGACTGGTTCGATGATTTCTCCCCGGCCACTGCACCAGCAAGGGGACTGGTAAAGAAAAAGGGGAATGTCGGAGCCGAGTTCGCCTGACCACTCCGCCAAGGTTGGGACGGAGATCTTGGCTTCTGTGAGTTCATTGAGAGCGATGAAGGTGTGGGCGGCATCAGCACTCCCGCCACCCAGGCCAGCTCCGTGCGGGATATTTTTTGTGAGTTCGACCCGGAAATTGCAGGCTTTGCCGGTGTTTTTTTCAAAAAGACGCAAGGCGCGGGACACGAGGTTGCTCTCATCAGTGGGCACACCCGGGGTATCGCAGTGGAGCGAGAATTCCTCGGCAGGCTCGAAGGTGAGTTGGTCGGTGAGTCCGGGAAGCGGGAGCACGAGAGTCTGAAGTTCGTGGAACCCGTCTTCGCGTTTTCGGGTGATCTTGAGCGAGAGGTTGATCTTGGCGGGAGGTCGCGTGGTGAAGGTGGTCATGATGAAGCTCGGCCAAGGAGGGCAAGAAGGCGGCCGGTGTTTCCTTTTTCGATCCGGTAGGAGTAAAAGCGATTGAGGTCTGAGGCGGTGCAGAGACCGCAATCGTGATAATTCTCTTCAAGAACTCCGGCGGCCAGTGCTTGCTCGCGAATGGTGGCGGCAAAATCAATTTCGTAATGCGGAGGGCGGATGCAGGGTGCGAGGACGACGACGAGATTGGCGGGTCTGGTGCCGAAGTTCAAACTCATCTCCCGGACGGCCTTGCCGGTGATATTGAGTTCGGTGCCATTTTTCCCCGAATGGAGGAGGCCGATTGCTCCGGTCTCCCGATCGAGGAGGTAAAGAGCACCGCAGTCGGCGACGTGAATGCCCAAGAGGAGATTCTCATTCGTGATGAGACCGTCAACGCCGTGGGTCAGGAGTGGGGAGGAGGTGGTAATGACGGCGATCTCAGCACCGTGGACTTGGTCTGCATGGAATGTCCGATCAAAGCCCATGACGTGAGCGGCTTCGTCATGATAGGGCTTGAGGCGGCGCAGAGTCTCTTCTTTGTCGGTGCTGGTTGTCACACCGGGAATCCGCTCAATGAAGTCGGCACGGTGGGACGGGGAGCCAATGAGGGGGGCCAAAAAGAAAGACGCTTCCTTCACGGGGTGACCGTAGAGGAAGCATCCATCGTCCGTAAAGTTTCCTTCACGAACATTTTTGAAGGGTGTGCTATGAATTGAGCTTTTTCCCCTCGATAGCTTGGCCGGCTGCGGCGACCGAGGATGCTTCGGACTCATCCATGTCTTCCATGAGGTCAGCGAGTTCGGACGCGATGTGCCCGCGCATCGTTGCCACGATTTGAGTGCCGTTCCCAGTGATGCGAACCATGATCTTACGACGGTCTTCCGCGGCGTGAACGCGCTCAACGAAGCCCAGCTTCTCAAGTCGGTCAACGAGGCCGGTAGCGGCAGCGGTGGAGTGTCCCATCTTTTTGGCGATAGCCGACATTGTGAGGTAGTCCTCACTGGAGAGATAGGTCAGAAGGAAGAACTGGGGAAAAGAAAGATTTCCGCGACTGAGTTCGCTGGAGAGGTTCAGAATGCAGGACCGTTGGGTCATCATTACAAAATCGGCCAGACGATTTGGGTCCACTTTGCTGGTTCCCGAAGAGTTGAGAGTGCTTGGTTTCATGGTGTTACGTGTTTGAATAATTTGAGTATTTAGGCTAATCCGGCAGCTTCCAAAGGGATATAACCAAGAAAACCGGACTTCATTCAAGCGATAAACACTAATTTTTTTAAATAAACAGCATGTCACCCACAATCAGGGAGGCGAAACTAGTCTGTATCTTTGATAGTTTCGGGATCCTGATCACTTTCCGGGTCATTTTTTTCTTCCGGCAAGTCATCGGTCTTTTTGGTTTTGTCTCCCTCTGAATTTTCGGGTTCCTCTGTTTCGTCGGCTTTTTTCTTTTTTTCGAGATTGAGATAGGCGACCACGGCGTCTCCAGTTTCTACAGTCCCACTGAGAAGATCTGCGGCGTAGAAGTCGCGGACGCGCTCTCCGGAGGGTCTGAGTGAGGCTGATCTGCCTTCCGGCCCCTTGGATTGATAGATGATATTACTGGGGAGTGTTCCGTTGCCCAGTCTCTGGATGAGGACAAAATTACCTGCTTTGGAGACCGAGGCGATCCGGCCAACGATTCTCTTTTCCGGACCTTTGGGCTCTTCCGGGTCTTCGTCATTGATGTCTTTTTTATTCGAGGCACAGGAGACGAGGAGGATGGCAAAAAGGAAAAGGATTTTCATGGTGAGATAAAGAGGCGGGATTCCTTGCGGCGCAAGCGCAGTCCGCCGGGGAGATTGAGTGACGGTGAGTGGCCGGGGTCGGTGAGGAGGACTCCTTGGTGGATCAGTTCCGAGGTGATATCCGGAGTCCCTTGGTCGCGGAGATATCGATGGAGGGCAATTTTTTGAAGGATGGAGGGAAGGTCCCGAAAGCTGGGGAGATAGATCCGGCCCTGGGGATCGAGGTGATCTGCGAGGTCGATTTGTGATGCCGCGAAATCTTCAAGTTCCTGGCGATGATGGTGGGCGCGGAGAAGGCCGGGGGTGATGTCGCGGCTCAGGATATCTTTGAGGAGAGGGATTGCTTCATTACGCAGACGATTACGGCTTGCGAAGGGCTCGCAATTGGAGGAATCTTCGCGGAATTGATGCCCGTGTTGGGAGATGAAGGAATCAATGTCCGCTCTGCGGGCGTTGAGAAGGGGGCGGAGGAAGGTGAGGGTTCCGATTTTTTGTGAAGCTTTCATTCCTCTGGCACCCGCCGAACCGCGGAGGAGATTGAAGAGGATGGTTTCAGCCTGGTCATCGGCATGGTGAGCCAGGAGAATCTCATGGGTGCCGGTCTCGTCGGCGCAGGTTTCGAAGAAACGATGGCGGGCTTCCCGGGCGGCGGTTTCGAGGGAGAGTTTTTGCTCCGAAGCGAGGGTGGTGACGTCGATTTTTTCAGAGCGAAGTGAGGAACCGAGAAGGTCGCGAAGGAAAGCTTCATCCTCATCGGATTCCCGACCTCGCAGACTGTGGTTGAGGTGGCAATAGATAAGGTTTTGGAAGTCGTGGTCGCGGAGCCAGTGGTGGAGGGCGACGGAGTCCCGGCCTCCGGAGATTCCGACGAGGTAAGGTCGCGCGGGATCGAGCCAGTCCGGCGGCGGGATCATGGCTTGCGAAAGACCATGAAGTGCTGCCAAGGGAGGTCGTCAATTGTTTTGACCCACTCGAGTCCGACGAGGGCCATTTCTTTTTTGGCCTGAACCTGGGTCATTTTGTGAAGGGGTTTGATGGGGACGGTGGGGTCCTCAGCCCGGTATTCGAGCAGGTAAACCCGGCCGCCGGGCTTCAGGGCGGTGAAGATGGAAGTCATCATCTCGAAGGGGTGGGAGAACTCGTGATAGGCATCGACCATTAAGGCGGCATTGATGGATTCGGCGGGGAGGCCAATATCGTCGATTTTTCCGAGATGGGTTGAGACGTTCGTGAGGTCGAGTTGCTCTGCGCGGTTTTTGAGGAAATCGACCATTTCCTGTTGGATATCAACCGAGACAACCTTGCCCTGTGAATGCTTCATGGCGATGCGAAGGCTGTAGTATCCGGACCCGGCTCCGATGTCGGCGAGAACATCGTTTTTGCCGAGTTCGAGAAGGTCGATGGCTTTGGTGGGTGCCTCTTCGGCTTCACGGTTGTCGCGTTCAAGCCACTTGATGGCAGGATGGCCCATGACATGGGCAATTTCCCGGCCTTGATAATATTTCCCGATGCCATCGCGCGTTTTTTGGCCTTGCGCGTAGTGGTTATGGGTGGGTGGTTTGGGAGTGGCCGGAGTATCTGGAATGGGAGGAGTTGCTGGTGTTGGTTCGATGAGATCTGTTTCTGGAGACGTGACTTCTTCTTCGAGTGATACAACCTCAACGGGGTTGGGATCCGGTGGCGTTGGTTCAACCTCGTCAGCGCTGGGAGAATCCTCAATCTGATTTTGATCGGAGTCGCTCGTCTTGGGGGGATCACGCTCAATGAGGAAGATGGCGAGAGCGGCGACGAGAATGATGGCGAATATTAGCGGGAGGTGTTTCATGGGAGTGGGAGGTGGGAGCAGGTGGCTTTGAGGCTTGGTGTTAAAAGTTCGACGAGTCGGGAGAAGTTTTGAGAAGGTCCGGTGGTGAAGATTTCGGTGGAGGAATGAGGCGGCGTGGTGAGAAGGTGTTGTTTCACCCGACGTGCGATGGCTGCACCGGTATCGACGAAGCGAACCTGATCGGGAAGTCTGTTTTCGAGAGCTGGTCTAAGGAAGGGATAATGTGAACAGCCGAGAATGATGACATCGGCATCTGCCGTGATCATGTCGGAGGTGTATTCATCGATGGCGGCCTCGACATTCTGTCCTGAAAGGATTCCCGCTTCCACAAGTTCGACAAACCGGGGGCAGGGACGGGTGATGACGTGGAGATCGCGGGCGTGTTTGGCGACGAGATGATGGAATTTTTCACCTGCGAGTGAGGCTTCGGTCGCGAGGATTCCAATGGTCCCCGTCCGGGTCAAGGCGGCGGCTGGTTTCACTCCGGGTTCCATCCCGATGAAGGGGAGGGGATAATGGGCCCGGAGGGCTCCGATGGCGACGATCGTCGCGGAATTACACGCGACCACGATGATCTCGGCACCTCGGTCGATGAGGAAATCAGTGAGGGCAAATGTTCGTTCGCGGATTTCATCATAACTCTTGTTGCCGTAAGGGCACCAAGCGTTATCGCCGATATAGATGATGGCCTGATCGGGGATCTGGGCGCGAATCTCCCGAAGGACGGATAAACCGCCTACTCCGGAATCGATGATGCCAATCACGGGTGAGAGCTTGCCGATGAAATCGGTGCGATGGAACGATAAAAAAAGCCCGGCTGGGAACAGCCGGGCTTATTGAAAGTGTGTCGAAAGGTGAGCCTTATTGGGCTGTCTCCTCTGATGCGGCAACCGTGATGGTCACGGAAGTGGTGACATCAGCGTGAATTTTAACTTCCACATCGGTCTTGCCGGTCGACTTGATCGGCTTGTCGAGTTGGATCGCCGTCCGGTCGATGGTGATGCCCTTGTCTTCGAGAGCCTTGTGGATGTCGATGGAGGTGACGGAGCCGAAGGCCTTGCCGTTCTTGCCCACGTCGAGAGTGAACTTCGGCTTGAGGCGGGAAATCTTGGTGGCAAGCTCTTGAGCTTTGTTGAGTTCCTCGGTCTCGCGCTTGGCACGTGAAGTTCGGAGGTTCTCGATTTGGCGAAGGTTGCCTTTGGTTGCCTCGTAAGCCTTACCAGAAGGGATGAGGAAGTTGCGGGCAAAGCCTGCTTTCACTTTGACGACGTCGGCTTCAGCGCCAAGATTGTTGATTTTTTCGCGGAGGATAACTTCGGTAAGGGCCATAATGAATAAAAGGAAAAAGGTTCTTGGGAGGGCGGGGAATAGGGATACCCGGGCCGGGAGTCAAGAAATTATCAGCGATGAAGTGGAGATTGCAGTATTTTAGCGATCTTGAGTGTCAGGAAAGGTGTTTTAAGTGTTCAGATGCCGAACGTTGGGAGGAAATTCCAGAGATGGTGGTAGTGGCAACATGCGGCCGGACGATTGCTCATCTCTCCAAGTCACTCCTGCGCGCCGTCGGGCTATTGATCGTAGAGGGTCAGCTTGTTGCGCTCGCTCGGGGTGCGGTCATTTTTGAAGGCGGTTTCCAGGCGGGCGAGAATGGCAGGATGCTGTTTCGCAAGGTCCATGGCCTCGGCGGGGTCTTTTGCGATATTGTAAAGCTGCCATGCTCCCGGGTTCTTGGTCTTGGCCTTTTGGCGAACGGCCTTCCAGGGGAAATCGATCACGGCAAGCTGGCCGCTGTAGCCGTGGAATTCCCAGATCATGGGCTTGGTTCGTTTGAAGGTTCCCTCGGTGAGAGCGGGGGTCAGGTCGGTGCCATCGAGGTTTTCAGGGGCTTTGCTCCTGGCAATGGCGCAGAGAGTCGGGAACCAGTCAGGGAAATAGGAAGGTGCAGAGGTGGTGGTTCCGGGTTTGACCTTTCCGGGCCAGCGGACGATGGCGGGCACGCGAATGCCGCCTTCATTGACCGATCCCTTCCAGCCCCGGAGGCCGGCGGTAGAATTGAAGAAGGGGGCGTCGACTCCACCGATGTGGAATTTTGGATCGCGACCGGGGTGGGTGGTGCCATTGTCAGAGGTGAAGACGACGATCGTGTTTTCTTCAAGGCCGAGCTTCTTGAGCCGGTCAAGGATGGTGCCGACGTGTTCATCGAGATCGGAGATCATGGCGGCATAACCGGCGCGGGGGCGCGGGTGGGGAAGGTATCCGTTTTGGCCGCGGTAGGGGCCTTTTTTGTCGTCCCATTCCCTGGGGTAGCGGTCGATCCATTCCTGGGGCGGGTGCATGGCGACGTGTGGTTCGACGAAAGGAAGGTAGAGGAAGAAGGGCTTGTCCTTGTTGTCGTCGAGGAATTCGAGGGCTTCTTCGAGAATACGATCGGGCGCGTAGGTTTGGTCGCGGTAGTCATCTGCTTTGACCTCGCCGTTTGGCTTGCGTTGGTGTCCGGGAATGGGTGACGTGTTGATGGTTTCGGTCTTTTCGTCGTCGTCGAGGAAAGGCGGGAAGAAGGAGTGGGCGTTACGTTGGCAGTTGTAGCCATAGAAGCGATTGAAGCCCTGCTTGATGGGGGAGCCGGAGGTGTCGGTCGGGCCGAGTCCCCATTTGCCGAATCCTCCACTGACATAGCCGCCTGTCCTGAGGGCTTCGGCGATGGTGACGGCTCCGGCGGTGATGGGCCACTGGCCGGGGAACTTACGGCCGTTTTTGGAGTCCCCATTTGACCGGATCTCGGCATGGCCGAGGTGGCGGCCTGTTAAGAGGCTGTCTCTTATA
>CAJXVQ010000153.1 GCA_913060685.1 uncultured Verrucomicrobiales bacterium | reverse complement strand
GATCAGCCTCGGTCTCGTGGGCTCGGAGATGTGTATAAGAGACAGGTTTTCCATCCACATAGAGATTTATTTGTTTGCCGTCGAATGTCCCGGCAACGTGATGCCATTTCCCGTCGTCGAGAATTTTCCGATCCACCGAGGCACCAAATTCCTCATACTGCCCTGCGATGCCCGCCCCCATCCAGAGCCCCCACGTATCGCCCGTCCTTCCGATGCTCAACAGTTGGCGTCGCCATGAATCCTCCCGGCGGACGATGGTCTGCCATTGGTCGGTCGTTTTGGATGGGCGGATCCAGGCACTGATCGTCAGTCCGGTGCTGCGCGTCGCGACGGATTTGTCGACGGCAATGGAAGCATTTCGGGTCTTCCGTTTTGAGCTCGATGGATCTTGAAACAACTCACCCCAAACCCGACAGTTCTTTTCGAAATTTTCAGCGTTCACAATGGACCGACTGAGTTCCAGAAAGGACTCCATGAGGACTGGCGTCAGACTCAGATGATCGCCACGATTATTAAAACCATTTTCTGCCGGAGGATCCTTGGGAAATGCCACCACCCCCAGCAAGCGATTTTCCAGCAATTGCTGCAGCCCCATGATTCGATTGCCGACTCTGACGACCTCGGGCATCCGGCCTGATTCCGGCCTGAAGTAATCGTTATGATTCCTGATGATGCGATCGTTGATGGCATAGACCCAGGAATCGAGATCAAAGAGATCCCTGACCGCGTTGCCATATTCAAAGCGATTCATCCGTCGCAGTCTCAAAGGGATCACCGGCTGGCCGTGTGCCACGGCTTTCTTGAAGGCCTTCTCCAGCTCCAACACCATGAATTCACGTTGCTTGTCACCGGGCTGCTTTTTCTCTTCGGGAGGCATTTCGTTTTTGTCCAATGCCTCGATGAGTTTCTCGATCAATTGTGGGTTCTTCTCGAGATCTGCCCATGATGCGAACTCAGTGAGATCGACCTTACCTTTGGTCTTTTTACCACCATGACAGTCGTAGCAATATTGTTCAAAAATGGGTTGAATCCCTTTCTCAAAATCGGCCACACTTGTAGAAGACTTTTCAGCGTGTGCTGTCGCCGGGAAGATCAGAGTTATTGCTAAAGCAAGCTTAAGGCCAAGCTTCGCAACACGGCCTCGAACCTTCCTCGTATTCGTCTGAGTCGGCATCACAACGCTCAAGGCAAGTGTCCCTCGCCAAAATGCATTCGATGAAGTGATCATGCGGTCTTTCATTATTCCCTGTGTCGAATTTGGACGCAAATGCCCCATGCAGCCTACCCATAGAAGCATATAATGCTAGGGAATTGCTTTTGGCGCAACACGGCCTTGACGCCGCCTTTGGACCGGAGAGGAGGGGGTGGTCAACCCAATTGGACTCCTGCGAACTTTTACTGCTCCATTCTTCCCACCGTAGTAGGCAGGTGCATTGGAACCACAGCTACTGATCCTGGCCGACTGGTTGTCAGACTTATGTATTTGACCCTTGATGACAACCGAACGATCGGTAGGCTGCTGGAATGGCACCGATGGCGAAACCAAAGGCAACGCCGGAAGGGCGGGCACGGAACGAGGAGGTCTACCGCACAGCGGCACAGCTCATGGTGCAGAAGGGCTACGGGGGGACTTCCATGGGCGACCTTGCCAAGGCCGTCGGCATGACCAAGGCCGGCCTCTACCACCACATCAGCAGCAAGCAGGACATGCTTTTTCAGATTCTGCAACACGCCTTGGATGGGCTGCAACGCATGGTCATTGAGCCGGCGAAACGACTGAAGGATCCCGAGGAGCGATTGCGGGAGACAATCAGGCTCAACGTTCTGGGAATCATCGATCAAGGACCGAAGTTCACTCTCCTTTTCCCCGAAAGACATCATCTTAACCAGGCACAGCAGGAAGTCGTCGCCAAACGGATACAGCACTATCGGACATTTGTGCGCGATGCGCTGCGGGAAATGGCAAACCAGGGCAAACTGCGCGATCTGGATATCAACATCGCGCAGGGGCACATACTACAGACCATCGTTGGAATCGCCCGCTGGTATACCGAGGGGACGGTTGACGATGAGGCCCACCTCGTCGAGCAAACCGTCGACTACCACATGTCCGCCATTCTGAAACGTTAGATCAACATGCAAAGAACGTCTTATCCATCACTCTCAATTACCGTCCTGTTTCTGTCTGCGTCGGTCTTGCCATTGCACGCCGCCGGCTCTGAGCAAATCACGTCAGGCCCGCATTCCTTCAGCCTGCCGGAAGGCTATACGCTCAAGGCGGTCGCCGCGGCTCCACTGGTCGAGCGACCGCTCCACATGTGTTTTGACGAGGAAGGCGCGCTCTATGTCACGGACAGTTCCGGGGACAGTCGGAAAGCTCCGGTTCAAGTCAAGGATCCGACCCACCGCATTCTGCGCTTGGTTGATCGCGACGGTGATGGTGTGTTTGATCACTCAACGGTCTATGCCGAGAACGTGCCCTTCCCGGAAGGCATCCTTGTTTACAAGGGAGATGTCTACGTAGCTGCGCCTCCGCATATTTGGAAGTTCACCGACAAGGATGGCAATCATGTGGCGGATGAACGGGTGTCCTGGTTCAACGGGGGCTCTGTTGACGGCTGTGGCAATGACCTGCACGGGCCCTATCTGGCGCCGGACGGATACTTCTACTGGACCAAGGGAGGCTTTCAGGAGCAGTCCACCCTTCTCGGAAACGGACAGCGGCACATGGGAAGGGCGGCGCACATTTTTCGCGCCAAACCCGATGGCAGCGAGCTGGAGGTCGTCATTACCGGCGGGATGAACAATCCGGTGGGGCTGGCATTCAGTGAATCTGGCGAGCGTTTTCTCAGCGGAACGTTTTTTGACCTTTCCAAGCCGGGAAGGCGGGACGGGATTCTGCATGCCGTTTATGGCGGAATGTACGGTAGGAAAAATGATCGTGTTCTGGCGCAGCATCCCAACACCGGGGACCTGTTGCCAATCCTGGCACAGATGGGGCCTGCCGCGCCTTCTGGAATCCTGATGCCCCGGAGCAATGCTCTGGGCGTCAAGGATGCCTTGCTCTGTGCTGACTTCAACCTGCGCCGGATATCACGTCACAAGCTGACTCGATCGGGATCGTCTTACACGGTGGAGACGGGTTCCTTTCTGGAAAGTGACCAATCGGATTTCCATCCCACCGATGTGATCGAAGATGCCGACGGCAGTCTGCTCGTGGCGAATACCGGGAGCTGGTATCACATTTGTTGCCCTACCTCCAAGTCGTCCAAACCGGAGATTCTGGGCGCCATCTATCGGATTCAAAAAACTGACTCGACGGCCCCGATAGATCCTCGTGGTTTCAAACTGGATTGGAAGAAACCTGATGTCAGTTACCTTTCCGACAAACGTCCGGTTGTCGTCACTCGAGCCATTGAGGCTTTGGCAAAAGAAGAGAACGTCGACGCCTTGCGCGCGGCCAAAGCGCAGCTGCCTGCGGTTTGGTCACTGCATCGAATCTCTGGAACGGCAGCACGCAAGGTCATCAGGAAACGAGTCATCAATGGCAACCCCGAGGTGCGTGCCGCAGCCATTCATAGCGCCGGACTCTGGCGCGATTCCGGCGCTCTTTCTCAATTGACCGAAACCCTTGAAGCCGATGATGCGCAACTGCGCCGACTGGCGGCCATGGCCTTGGGAAGGATCGGAGACAAGACCGCAGTGAAAGCCTTGGCTGAAGCGGGAGCGAAGGAACCGGATCCCTTCCTGAAACACGCCATCACCTACGCGCTGTTTGAGATTGGCGATCACGGAAACATTCCTGAAAACCATCCGCTAAGGGGACAACTTCGGCGCATGGAGAAGATGGCTTTGAGCGATCCAGCGCCACATTCCAGACCTGAAATCCAATTGGCCGAGCCCATCGAAGTCGCCCCTAAGCAACAGGCGCGTCAACAGGCGCGTCAACAGGCGCGCCTTAAGGCGCTCAGCAAATACCTTTCAAAGGGAAACCCCCAGCGCGGCAAAGAGCTGTATGGCAATGTCGCCAAATCGATGTGTATCCTCTGCCATCAAAAAGGCGAGCTCGGGGCGCACTTCGGTCCCGATTTGACAAAGATCGGAGCCATCCGCAGCAAACACGATTTACTGGAAGCTATTGTTTACCCCAGCGCCACCATCGCACGCTACTACGAGATGGTGAAGGTCAGCACGGACAAGGGGACTACCGCCGGTCTCATTCTCAAGGACGGTGAGGAGAAACTCATCCTCGCTGCAGCGCCCGGAGCGGAGCAAGCGATTCCTTTGGAAGAAATCAAGGAAGCCACCTACTCCAATATCTCACTGATGCCCCAGGTCTTTGACGGCCTTCTAAAACCCGAAGAAATCGCCGACCTGATCGCCTACTTGTCACAGGCCAAATAGCGCCACTGTAATGAACAACAAAACCCAATGAACGAATCAAACGAAACCATGCGCGGCCTGAATCGCCGTGACGCGCTCAAAGGCGCGGCAGCGGCCAGCCTTGGTCTTGCGACAGGAGCTATTGGAGCTCCGAAGGACTCCGAAAAATCCACCAAGTCACCGAAGCGCGATTTGATCCGTCGGGAAAACGCCAAGCCCGGAACGCGCGACTGGCTGCTCACCAAGACACGCCAGCTCCCCGGGAAGATCAATCCCAACTTGGCCAACGGGCGCTGCCAGTGGATTGAAGGCTACTGCTCGGCGAATAGCGTGCGGGCCGGTGAGAAACTGCAGGTCATGGTGAGCACGAATCCGGTCTCGGATTTCAAATTGGAGATCTTCCGCACCGGCTACTACGGAGGAGACGGAGCCCGACTGATGAAACGTTTCGATTCGCTCAATGGCATGACGCAGCCGGATCCGCCCGTCGGCGAAAACTATTTGCGGGATTGTCAATGGGAGCCTTCCGTCGAGTTCGAGATCCCCGACGATTGGCTGAGCGGCGTCTACCTCGGGAAGCTGACCGCGGAAAAAGAAGATATTCAGAGCTACGTCATCTTCATCGTCCGCGACGACCGCCCCTGCGATCTGCTCTTTCAGTGCAGCGACCTGACCTGGTCCGCTTACAACCGCTGGCCCGCCGACTACTCGATTTACACGAGACATGAAGGGCGATCCAGTACCAGCGTTCCCAGTGGAACGGTGAGCTTCGATCGGCCTTATGGCTTGTTCACCCATCCCGTGAACAAGATCAAGAAATCAGGCGGTTCCGGGGAATACCTGCCCTGGGAATTCCCTCTTTCCTTCTGGATGGAACAGCACGGCTACGACGTGTCCTACATTTCCAACATCGATACCCACGCTGACCCGGCCGGCTTGCTGCGCACCAAAGGGTTCATCTCGGTGGGGCACGACGAGTACTGGACTTTGGCCATGTACAACAACGTCAGCAAGGCCCGTGAGGAAGGGGTCAACCTGGCCTTCTTTGGTGGCAATTCCGTTCTCTGTGTTGTTCCGATGCTGCCCTCCAGCAACGGGACGCCCAACCGGGCCACGCGGCGCGAAGGCTGGTTCATGCCGGTGTCAGGCGAAATTCCGGAAGCGGTTAAACGAAAGATGGTTAACCAGGAGGGCTTCGAGCCGAACATGGGGCCGGATGGCGCCCAGCTGATGGGGGCCCGACTCGATAACCGGGGCGATAGCGGTGGCCGGGGCTCTGGTGACTGGACCTGTGCCATGCCTCAGCATTGGCTTTTTGAAGGCACCAGCATGAAGAAAGGGGATGCCGTCAAAGGCCTCATCGGTTGGGAGTGGCACGGGGCGCCCGCGATGGATCTGCCGGGGATGAAGATCGTCGCGGAGGGAACTCCCTTCATCAATGGCAAGGGAATGGGCCGCTACACCTCGACGCTCTACGACGGTCCCAAGGACAACGTCGTCTTCAACGCCGCCACCATCTGGTGGGCCAATGGATTGTCCAGTCCTCCCGGACACCTCAATCCCTCCAGGCACGGGGTTACGCAACAAGGCCCGGACGAACGCGTCCAGCAGATCACCCACAATCTCTTTCAGCGGTTTATAAAATCTTAATCTTACTCTTCATCCTAATCTTAGTCCCCAGTCAGAGAAGAGAAGCGAGAGTAGCAATGAAAACAAAGACACAAACCACGGTGTTCGTTTTGACAGCTTTGCTGCTCTTCACAACGAGCAAGAACAGTGAAGGAAAAGACGCCGATCGCCGGAAAGGAAAACCAAACGTATTGTTCATCGCCATTGATGATCTCAATGACTGGACGGGCATCCTCAAGGGCAACCCTCAGGTCAAGACACCTCACCTGGACAAGTTTGCTTCACGAGGGATGGCCTTTACGAACGCGCATTGCGCGGCCCCGGCCTGCGGTCCATCAAGAGCGGCCCTCATGAGCGGGATTCGCCCTTCGACATCGGGCAACTACATCAACCGGAGTTCCCTCATTCACAATCCCATCCTCAATAACTCGGTTCTCTTGCCCGGGTTCTTCCAACAGAATGGATACTTCGTTTGCGGCGCCGGGAAGCTGTTCCACGGCTACCATTTCAACGAAGAAGTCAAAGGACGGGGCTTTGATGAGTATTATCCGAGCAAGACGCAGGATCTTCCTCCATGGGAGTTTAAGTTTTCCAGGCCATTGCCCTTGAGCGGGATGAAAAATATGGGCAGACCCAACGACTGGGGACCCTACCATCCGGACATTACCATCGAAGATACCTGCGATGGAAAAACCGCGAAGTGGGCAGAGGAGAAACTGCTCGGGGGTGAGTTGAAAGAACCCTTCTTCCTGGGCGCCGGTATCTTTGAACCGCATTTACCCAATTATACGCTCCAAAAATACTTCGACCGGTTTCCTCTGGATGAAATAGAGCTTCCGGAAGGCTACCGGGAAAATGATTTGGATGATGTGCCCGGGGCCCATTCAAAGATGGCGCACAATCCGTGGCTGAAAAAAATAAAGGAGGCCGGTCAGTGGAAGCACGCAATCCAGGCTTACCTCGCGTGCTCGGCCATGGCGAACGACCTCATCGGCCAGATCGTCGGAGCACTCGAAGAATCAAAATACGCCGACAATACCATTATCGTGTTGTGGAGCGACCATGGCTTTCAGTTGGGCGAGAAAGAGCGTTGGGCAAAATACTCCCTCTGGGAACGGGCCACAAGGGTCAACATGATATGGGTGGCGCCCGGCGTGACCAAACCAGGAACGACCAGCGCCAAGCCGGTGAACTTGCTGGATATTTATCCGACCCTCGCCTCCCTCACCGGCTGCAAGCCCCCTGAAAACCAACTGGAAGGAAACGACCTCACGGCCTTGATGCGCGATCCCGAAGCCCCGTGGGACAAAATCTCCCTGACGGTCTTCGGCTACAAGAACTACGGCCTTCGATCCGAACGCTACCGCTACATCACGTACGCTGACGGAACCGAAGAGCTCTACGATCACGAGAAGGATCGCTGGGAATGGCAGAACCTCGCGGACAGTCCGGAATACGCCGAAGTGAAGAAGGCGATGCGCAAAGAACTGCCCACCCATCATGAGCCCGATGGCGTCACCTATGACCTGCCGGGACGCAAGCGCAAGGCCCGGTAGGCCTCAATAAAAACAGGAAAACCTTATGAAGAAATCCATGATCCCTACCCTTTGTTCTTTCCTTGTCGTGTCTCTCATTATGGCGTCGCCAGTCGGGGCGAATGACGAAATCTGATCGGCGTCCACCTTGCCGCCAAGCTGGCAAAATGAATGTCATCAAACAAAGAACACCTGGCCTTTAAGAAAACCCAGGGAGGACAAGAAAGATGAGACTAATAAAATCGGCATGGCTTTGATTATTCCTATGGCTATCTGCACTCGTCCCGCGCCCATAACCACTCTCCCGATTACCTGTGGCGCAATGGCCAAAAGGTGCTGCTTGAAGGCAACCAAAACGGACAAGTCTCGCAGTATTCCCATGACCTGTTTACCCGGGAGGCTTTGAAGTATCTCGAAGAGAAGCGGATAGTGCCAGGGAATTGCTTCCCCGATCTAATCCTCTTCAGAAGCCTTTTTTTTCATCTCTGCGACCCGTGTGCGAATCGGTAGGTAGGGGTCCGCTTTGTGGGGGCGGTGAGTCGGATCGACATATTTGGCGAGATCGCGCATGGCAATCACGGTGCACCCTTCGTCCTTGAGAAACTGCATGAACTTCTCGAAATCTTTGAGGTCAGTATTGACCCAGGGATGTTCGATGGCGGGGATGCCGTGAAAGCAGAGCACGGAGATCTTTCCGTTCTTGGCCTGGTCGACCGCCCATTTGAGGTCTTCCATTTTCCAATCGGGTCCGGCGTAGCCGGTGGTGGGAACAAGGAGGGGATCGTCGACTTTGGGATCATAAGCCGGACCTCTCGCTCCTTTGCCGGGGTCTTTGTATTCGGGCCCCACGCCGCGCCGGGCAAAAAGAAAGCCATGCTTCTCCAACACTTTCACGGAAGCATGATTGTCCTGAAATCCAGGGAAGCAGAAAGTCACCGGCTTGGTGATTTTGTTTTCGGCACAACGCTTGTCGATGTGTGCGAGCGATTCTTCGAACTCCTCCGCGCTTAAGCGAGTGACATTGCGGTGATGTTGGGTGTGGTTTCCAATCTCGTAACCCATCTCGTGGAGTTGGCGAATCTGTTTCCAGGAGACATAGTTTTGTGGGTTCTTGAGAAAGCCCAATCCCTCGGTGACATAGAAGGTGGCACCAAACCCGTGCTTCTTCAGCACCTTGGGGACATTGGTGAAGTCGGACTTGTTGCCGTCGTCGAAGGTCAGGATCACGAGCTTGTCCGGGATGGGGAGCAATTTGCGAGTCGGCTTCCCTTTGTCTGCGGAATGAGCAGTCAGGACGAGGGCCAATCCGAACAAGTGGATCAGCAGAGGCAAATTCAGGTTTTTCATGATTGGTTTAGTCTACAGTTGGCAGGTCCTCAGGCCATAAAGCAAATCACTTACTTCTCCTTCAGCAGTTCAATCTGATCAAACCAGACGGGACCACCCATCGCGGTTGGCGCGATTCCGGTGAGGGTGAAATCCCCGAAATCTTTCCATAGGTCCCGGGTCACCACGGTCCAGTCGGAGGGGCTTTCGGCGGCCACTTGAGTGGCTTCCCACGGGGTGGTGTTTTTGCCGCTGAAATACCGCCGCTTTGGGGTGTCCGCCTCCGGCCAACTTCCGTTGTCGGCAAGTTCAATCAGCACACCATCCGCCTTGGGGGATTTCCAGGCGAGGCGGAGATAACGATACTCTCCGGGGCCGGGGGTTTCCCGGATCGCGAATTCCCAACCCGGAATTCGCACCGAGTAACGCTGTGAAGGAGTAAGGCGCAAAGAGGCCGATCCGGAAGACTTGTCTGTAGTGACCATGGTGGCAGTCCCTTCTCCGTCTTTGAGCAGATCAACAAACCCCGGGTCGTCGTCAAAGAGCACCCTCCGCGATGGTGGCTTCTTCAGCCAGGAGATCACATTGGCGGCATCACCGGGACCGAGGGCCTCGCGAAGCGACTCGGGCATGAGTGAAACCGAAAGCGATTTGAGCGAGCGAATGTCCTTACGAAGAACGTCTACTCTTTGCCCGCCTGGTAGGCTCAGGGTAAGACTTCCAGCTGATTCGTGGGCAAGAATGCCAATCGTGATTCTGCCGTCGTTGGTCTCGACGGTGTAGGTTTCATGTCCCGCGACGATTTTGTCGCTCGGCGCCAGAATATCATGCACCATCGTTTGCTCTGCCCGGCGAAACTCCGAAGTCAGATCCGGGCCAACCGCAAAGCCGAGTCCATGTGCTTGATGACAGAGAGCGCAGTGCAGGCTGAAAATCTCTCGCCCCGCGACCGGGTCACGTTCTTGTTCAAGCGCCGCCAGGAATTTCTTCACGGTGCGCCCGTCCACCGAGCGGGGAACCGCGAGCACCTTCTTTGCTCGTGCGGCGATCTTTACGTCGTGATGTTCGCGCAAGGAATTCCGTTGGATGGTATTCAGCGCGGATGCCTCCAGAGTCTTTTGCTCCAGCGCTTCGATCACGACGACTAAATTGTCACGTCTGGCGAAAGCGCTCTTGAGGATCTCCCTGCGCAAAGACGGCGTGGCTGCCGGATAAGCTCGAAGCAGGGTCGCCGCAATACTGACGTCTCTTTCGGCGCTCAATCCCCTGACAGCAGCGAGGCGTTTCTCGACGGGCAATTGCAGATTACGAACTTCCGCAAGAGCCGTTTTGAGCCGCTTCGTGCGCTCGGATGATGATTCCAGTTGTAACACCCGCGTCAACTCAAGCGCGGATATCTGAATGTCGCCCTCTGTGCCAACGGCAAGCTTTGCCAAGGCTTCCCGGGACTTCGGCGAGAGGTTGATACTGGTGGTCGATTTTATCGATGCGAGTAGTCCCCGAAGACACTTCTGTTGCAAGGCACGGTCTTCGATGACTGCAATATTCTCGATCGTTCTGGAGAGTTCTCCCGGCTCGCGTCGCGTCGCAACCGCGCGGCAGAGGCGAGCGATGAGACCGCGTGCCTGGCCGAGTTCCTTCGGGTTCTCCAGCAATGTCATCAGCATTTGGCCGCAACGGCCGCCGAGAGAACTAAGAATGGCCCCGTCCAGCCACGTCTCATTTCCGTGTAATTTTGCCAAGCGTGCCAGCCCGGACAGAGCGCTCTCGTCGCTGCATTCTCCCAGAGATAATGCGAGTTGCAGGCGAACGATTGCAGATTCGTCATCCAACAAGCCGATGGCCTCCTTAAGAAGAGACGGGTTGTTATTGAATCGGCTTTCCGCAAGACGCAAAGCGTGTCGCCGGACGCCTGGTTCCCCGTGATTGAGTCCAGATTTCAGGACTTGATCTGTGAGACCGTCAAGCCCATCCAGGGTGTAGAGCACATTGATCGCGGCCGCGGAACTGTCGGCTTCCAGCGAGTGACGGAGCACACGAAGTGTTTGGGCATCGCTTTGGTCCACGCGTTTTTCAAGCAGGAGGCGTCGGGCGGTTTGACGTCTCCAGAAATGTGGGCTGGTCACCTCACCTGCCAAGGCAAGGGTTCCGAGTGTTGACATGTCGACCGGGTTCGCTTTTGACATGCTCTCATGAACCAAGCGCCAGACCCGACCGTGGTCCTTGCCATGATCCAGGCCATACTGCTGTTGCAGGTAGCGTGGAATTGCCGAGTAGTCTTCAATGATTTCTCGATAATAGTCGGCCAGCCACACGCCGCCGGACGGGCCGATGGAAAGGTGAATGGGATGAAACCAGATGTCACGGGAAGCCAAAAATTCCGATTGCTCCTCGCCAGGTGGGCGTCGCAGTTTCAGGAGCGACCCCTCCCGTGACACAGTGGCACGATGAATAAAATTCTGTGCCGGGGCACAAGCGAGCAACTGTCCCTCAAGACCGGGTAGGGCGATATCCTGATAAAAAAGAGGCGAGCAAGCCGAGGTGAAATATCCATTGGGCTTCGATTCCGTTGCGCCGTAACGGTCCTTGTAATATTTGTTGAACCCGGGATCGGCGGCGCGTTTTGTGCGCCAAGGATGGGCCTCGCTGATCGGATAACATTGATTGTAGTTTGCCGCTCCAACTCTCCCTGCACCCACCGCGATGTCCGGATTCCGGGACAGGTAATACCAGGGAAGTGGCGCGACCTGAATGCCCGGGGTTTGAGTGGAAATGACAAAGCGGTCGCCTTCCCCGGTAAAGGTGAATCCGTATGTCCCGGTGTGACCGCTGACGGCTTCAATGGCCGACCCATCCGCCTTGAAGCGAAACCCGCTTACCGGGAGATCGACATCTTTGGCTAGCTTGGGTCCGGAGATGCGGCCTCCCTGTCCACCATCAACATAGATCCAGTTGTCCGGACCCCACTGTGGGGAGTTGATGCGCCTCTCGATGATTCCAGTCTTGAATCCCGTGAATAGATTCTCTCGAATCCTGGCCTTACCCTCGCCATCGGGGTCGGCAAGAAACACGATGTGCGGAGCACAAACAGCGATGATGCCACCGTTGGCCGGACAGATTCCCATGCAGGCAGGCAGCTCATCCGCCAGCACCTGAGCCCTGTCCATAACGCCATCACCGTTTGTATCAATGAGTCGCTTCACCGTTCCCGTCTGCTCTTTCTCCGCCTTCCGGATCGCTTCGGCGGGAGCGGCAAGGCGTCTGACCACCTTGTCCAATTTACCGCTCTTGTTCAGTTCCTCGATGTCGTATTGGCCCTCCAGATTGTAGCCGTGCAATTCGGAGACAAAGAGGTGACCTTTCTCATTCCAACACATTCCCGAGGGTTGACGGATCAACGGTTCGGAGGCCACCAGTTCCAACTTGAAGCCAGGCGGGATTTCGAAAAGCTTGGCACTCTCTGCGGGCTGTCTCTTATACACATCTCCGAGCCCACGAGACCGAGGCTGATCTCGT
>CAJXVQ010000152.1 GCA_913060685.1 uncultured Verrucomicrobiales bacterium | reverse complement strand
GATCAGCCTCGGTCTCGTGGGCTCGGAGATGTGTATAAGAGACAGGGATGAGGGCGTCTGAGGTGGCGCGGGGATTGTAGCCGCCGGTGTGATAGTCTTTGGGATCAAGCTTATCGAAGAGGTGGGTGCGGACGAGTTGGCGGGTGGCGTTGGGATAAATGCGTTCGATGGAAATCTTCTCGAAGCGGAATCCGGCATGCCCTGTTTTTTCAAGATCCTGTTTTCCATAGGTGAAGGTGCCACCTTTGCCAACGAGACTTTTGAGTTCGGCTTCATTGGGTTTGAAGACGAGGATATGGTCTTTCTGCATCCAGCCCTCGAAGGTATGGGTGCTGGGCTTGGTGGTCGCTTCGACGATGCCCATATTATAGAGGAGGGGTTCGTTGGAGTAGCCGGACCCGGTTTGAAGGGTGCCCCAGAGATAGCCGTCGGGACCGGTGTTTACGGCGTCAAGATTATGAATGGTGACACGATACCAGCCGCTGGAGGGGACATCGGTGCAGACGATACGCCCGGCGAACTGCAGCCGCGAGTGCCAGGAGATGGCCTTTCCTTTCCAGAATTGTGGGCCGCGGTTGTTTCCCCGGCGGTGGTTGGTGATTTCCTTGGTGGAATACTCCTTTTTGAAAAATTCGTCTCCTTGAAGAGCTCTGGTGAAGGATTCCTCGAGGGCGATATCGGCGACGCGGAGGTAGTTGTTGAGATGAAAATGTGAGATCTGCTGGGAGTCGGCGTTGGTGGCAAAGCCCTCCTCTGAGTCGGCGGTAAGTTCGTGGGCAAGAGGGACATCGATGCCGAGAAGATCGTGGAGAGAGTTCTCGTATTCCCGGGCAGTCAGGCGCCGGGAGTGAACGCGGCCAGCCTTGGCGAGTTCGTTACGGTCGGCGGCGATGAGGGGGGATTCCAGGGTTTTGAGGAATGAAGAGAGGTTTTTGGCAAGGGGTCGCTTCTTTTTCTTGGGAGGCATTTCTCCTGTTTCGACACGATGAAAGATTTTTTCCCAAAGCTCACGGTTGGCTTTGTCTTCCGGGAGGAACTTCAGATCGAGAAGGTTGAGATCGCCTTCGTTATCGAGATCGTCATGGCAATCATAGCAGTGTTGCTCGAGAAAGGTTTCGAGATCCTTACGGACGTCCGCCGGGAGGAACCCGGTCAGAGCGATGAGGAGTAAAAGAGCGCGCATTGGAAAGTCGGGAGGATTACGCGCGAGAGTTTTGATTACTTTCGCCAAGGCGGGCAATTGTCCCGTGTGACAAATGGGAGGCAAAGGCACGTTTTTAAGATGAGGCTGCGACAGTCTCTCTTAATTTTAGGGTTTCTGCACAAGTTTGATGGTGCTTAAAAGCCACTAATCAGAGTTTGTTGAGGGAGGCCCAAACGTTTCTCTGTGGGCTGGTGTTGGAGGTCATGCCAAGGGGGAGATCTTCATTTGCCGGAAGGTGAGGCTAACACGAGCTTGGGTGATTTTGGTGCTTTTAGGAAGGGCGTGGAGCCAGTGAGTCTGGATCTGGCCGGCCATGACGAGGAGGCTGCCGTGTTCCAGTTCGGTGGTGATACGCTCTTTGGTGATGGTGTGTTTGAAGTGGAATTTCCTCCGGGCGCCGAAGCTGAGGCAGGCGATGGAAGAGTGTTTGATGATGGATGATTCATTGTCCCGGTGCCAGGACATGCCTTCGGAGCCATCGTGGTAGAGGTTGAGGAGGCAGGAGTTGAAGGTTTCTCCGGTGGCGGATTCGACGCTTGTTTTGAGCTGGGTGAGGAGGTCGTTCCACGGGAGGGGAGTTTTGGTCTTTCCGGAGTAAGTGTAGTCGAGGCCCTTGTCGCCATACCAAGCGACTTTGCGGGCAGTGGTGATGGTTTTTCCAAACATCTTGACGACGTCGTGTTGCCAGGGCAATTCGTTGAGAAGGCGGTTGAAGAGTTTGTCGGCTTGGGCGATGTCGAAAATAGGGCCGTGGTTGATGGCTTCGCCGTCAGTGGGAAGGAGGTTTTGGGGAGGGAGGAGATTGAGAGTCACGGGCACCGGGAATCTATCATAATTTGGCGGGTGAGCGGGGTGAAATTTCCGTCAGGATGTTTCGGCAACACCGAATCTTGTCGCATGGTGGTCGAAACGGGCGATGGTGCGTGATTCTGAGGTAAAAAGGAGATTTACATCAGTTGCTTTCAGATAATACGCTTCCTTTTGGGCTAAATGGGGGCTTTCCGCTTGGAAGATCTTCTTAAGCTTTTGAACAGCAACAAAACGAATGAAAAAATATACAGCAGAATTTATTGGCACAATGTGGTTGGTCCTTGGTGGCTGCGGAAGTGCGGTATTAGCAGCGGGCTTGCCTGATGTTGGGATCGGGTATGTCGGAGTGTCATTGGCCTTTGGTCTGACAGTCTTCACGATGGCCTGTGCGATTGGGCACATTTCGGGATGTCACCTCAACCCGGCGGTTTCGGTCGGGCTGTTTGTGGCGGGAAAGATGGAAAAGAAGGATCTCGCACCGTATGTGATTGCCCAGGTTCTTGGAGGGATTTTGGGGGCAGGGATTCTTTATCTCATCGCATCCGGTCAACCAGACTTTAGTAAGGGTGGCTTTGCCTCCAATGGTTTTGGTGAGCATTCTCCGGAGAAGTATTCCATGGTATCGGTGCTGGTTGCTGAGATCGTTCTGACGGCGGTCTTTTTGATCGTGATCCTTGGGGCGACGAGTGAGAAGGCCCCCGGAATGATGGCTCCCCTGGCGATCGGTCTTTGTCTGACCTTGATTCACCTGATCAGCATTCCGGTTTCGAATACCTCGGTGAACCCGGCCCGTTCCACGGCGACCGCGATCTTCCAGGGTGGTTGGGCACTCGGGCAGGTTTGGCTCTTCTGGGTTGCTCCCATCATTGGAGGTGTCATTGGCGCCTTGATTCATGGATTCCTGAATAAGGAGGAAAAATAATCCAGACGCGATAGCGCGAAAATACTTGAAACAGCCTCCTTCTGCGTTTTGCGGGAGGAGGTATTTCTTTGCGAGAAAGATGACATCAGGAAAGAGCTGTCATCAATCGCTTCGAGATCGTGGGGTGTCGCAAGGTGCCGGAGCCTTCCCCCGGTCTGGTGCTGATTTTAGGAAGCAGACTTTTGGCCTTCCGCCGAAAGCGTTGGGAATCTAAAAGGTAACGATGAAGCGTCGGTTGGGAACAATTTTAATGAAGAAGTTGCGACATGGGGTCGTCGCGTTCGGGGTGGTATCAGGGGCCTGTGCGGATGAGCCCCCGGCCAGTGAACTGTTGAAGGAAGCCTCGGTTGGCGGGGAAACTCTTTTCACTGAAATCGAAGCCAAGGAGAGCGGGGTGAGTTTTGACAATCCCATCGACAAAAAGCACCCGACCAAGCGCCTCTATCTGGGCGCTTTTGCTTGTGGCGGAGTGGCGATCGGGGATCTCGACGGCGATGGTATCCACGATCTTTTTCTGACAAGCGGGCCGGGGAGAAACCGGCTTTACCGTGGGCTGGGGGAGATGAAATTTGAAGATGTTACCGAAAATGCCAAGGTGTCGGGCGGCGAGGAATGGACCGCCGGAGCGACTTTGGTGGATATTGATGCCGATGGTGATTTGGACATCCATGTCTGCAATTATGATGCTCCCAATGCTCTTTTTATCAACGACGGTAAGGGCGTCTTTGTTGACAAGGCCAAGGCCTTTGGTCTGGCGATATCCGACGCGAGTTTAATGGCGTCTTTTTGTGATTATGACCTTGATGGTGACCTTGATTGTTTCTTGCTGACACGTGATTTCAAACGCGACGGCGGGCGGCCCGAGAAGCATCCGGTTGTCAAAACAGAGGATGGCTATGAGCTGGCTCCGGGGTATGAAAGATTCTACCGGCTCGTGAATAAAGGGGGTGGCAAGTGGACCTATATCAATGCCGGACGGGAGGATTATTTGTTGAGGAACGAAGGCGGAAAATTCGTCGATGTGAGCAAGAAGTCGGGCATCTCGGGGCGTGATCGAGGGAACTCGGCGACGTGGTGGGACTATGACAATGACGGATTGCCTGATCTTTATGTTGGGAATGATTTTAAAGATGCCGATCGATTGTATCGGAACAATGGCGACGGCACTTTCAAAGATGTCATCAGTTCGGTTGCCCCCCACACTCCATGGTTCTCGATGGGTGCGGATCTTGCGGACTTTGACGGCGACGGACGCGAGGACCTTTTGGTGGCGGACATGGCAGGAACGAATCACTTCCGCTCCAAGACAACGATGGGTGAGATCGGCTCGATTCGGCCGTTTTTGTTATCAGCCGTGCCGCGTCAATACATGCACAATGCCCTTTATCTTAATCAGGATTCCGGGTTGTTGGTGGACGGTTCCTTTATGGCGGGACTGGCAAAGTCCGATTGGAGTTGGGCGGTGAAGGCGAGCGACTTTGATCTCGATGGGCGCCCGGATGTCTTTTTCACGAATGGCGTTTCACGGAGCTTCAATGACTCGGATGTGCAACGGACCATGGCGGATTATATTGGGAAAACCGAGTGGGACTTTTATGAGTCCAAAGAACCGCGGAAGGAGACGAATTTGGTTTTTGCGAATCGGGGGGAACTGACCTTCGAAAACACGAGCAAAGAATGGGGACTTGATCATTTGGGAATGAGCTACGCGGCCGCGACGGGGGATCTGGATGGCGATGGTGACCCGGATCTCGTGGTGGCAAGTCTCGATGAACCCGTGAAAATCTATCGCAATGATGCGGCGAAGAGCAAGGGGAGGGTGACGGTGCGGTTGGTCGGAGCAGGTGGGAACCGGGCAGGGGTGGGTGCCACCGTGACTCTGCGTGTCGGCGGAAAAGTTCAGCTACGGACCTTGCGCCCGACGACGGGTTTTCTTTCCTCAAATGCTCCTGAGATCACTTTTGGCCTTGGAGAGGCCACCGAAGTGGAGCGGCTTACTGTGAAATGGCAACGAGGGACGACGCAAGTTTTTACCAATCTCAAATCGGGGCAGCGCTATACGATTCAGGAGCCTGGTTCAGCACCGCCGAAATGGAAACCCAAGGGGAAGGCTCGGCCGATGTTTGTCGAGTTGTTGTCACCCAGTCTGGCGGCGGTCGTTCCGCGCGAGCGTCCCTATGATGATTACGCCCGGCAGCCGCTTTTGCCCTACCAACACTCCTTGTTTGGCCCTGGAATGAGTTGGGCGGATGTGGATGGTGATGGTGATCAGGATTTTCATTTGAGCCGTCCTGCTGGTGATGCGGGAGAGGTTTCGCTGGCTCAAACCCCGGGAGTTTTTGCTTCAAAATCGAAAAAACCCTTCGATGAACATAAGGAGTCGGAGGATTTGGCATCCTTGTTTTTTGATGCGGACGGTGACGGAAAGATGGATCTCTACGTTGTGAGTGGAGGAGTGGAATGTGAGCCAGGTGATGTGAGCTTGCGTGATCGCCTCTACCTTGGAAATGGAGACGGGACATTCAAGAATGCTCCGAGTAGTGCCTTGCCTGATTTGCGGGACAGCGGGAGTTGTGTGGTGTCGATCGACTTCGATGGTGATGATGATCTCGATTTGTTTGTGGGAGCGAGGGTGATTCCGGGAAGGTATCCGGAGACTCCTTCGAGCCGCCTTTTGAGGAATGATTCGATTTCTGGTTCTCCAAAATTTGTCGATGTGACTTCGACGATGCCAGGGCTGGAGAAAGTCGGATTGGTCACTGCGGCTTTGGTGAGTGATGCCGATGGAGATAGTCGGAATGACTTGCTGCTTTCTTGTGAGTGGGGACCGGTGCGTCTCTTTGTGAACCGCGAAGGAATTTTGAAAGAGAAAACGGACACTGGAATCGCGGATAGATTGGGATGGTGGAATGGTCTTGCCGGAGCGGATCTCGATGGAGATGGTGATATCGACTATGTTGCGGCGAATCAGGGATTGAATACGCCTTATAAAGCGAGTGCGGAAAAGCCAGAGCTCCTTTATTACGGTGAGATGGATGACAGTGGAAAGCCTCACATCGTCGAGGCAAAGTTCGAAGGCCAGACTCTCTATCCACGACGCGGGTTAAGTTGTTCGAGCGGGGCCATGCCCGGTTTGCGGACGAAGCTGAAGACCTTTAACAAGTTTGCGACCTCTTCTCTGACCGATCTCTATAGCGAGACCCGGTTGAAAAATGCCAGGCGTTTCGAAGCAAATTATTTGGAGACCTCGGTTCTGATTAACGATGGCAAGGGGAGCTTCACAATGAAACCTCTCCCCCGATGGGCCCAACTCTCGAGATCGAACTGTGTTCTTTTGGAAGACATCGATGGGGATGGCAAAGTCGATTGTTTTTTGGGACAGAATTTCTATGGAGCACAGCCCGAGATTGGACATTTCGACATGGGGTCTTCCTTGTTTTTGAAGGGACTGGGCAACGGGGATTTTGAACCCATTCGGCCGGTGCAAAGTGGGATTCAGATTCCCGGAGCAGTGATGTCCCTGAATGCGGTCGATCTGAATGGTGATGGCCGGAAGGAAATCATCTTCGGAGTCAATCGGAGCCGGGCCCGCGTTTTTTCACTCCTGCCGAATTAGAGGGCTTCAGTTTTACCCTTGGGCAGATTGTGAAATCGATTCATTCTCCCATCGCTGGTGCTTTGCTCGCTTTCGGCAGAATCACTTTGGAAGCCCCCAGTTCCTCGGCAATTTCGGAGTAGAGGACCTTCATGGAAGGATGGGTGATGGTGATCGTGCCATTGTCCGTTTTGGAAAGATAGGGGGTGAAAATCGAGTCGAGGAGAGTTTGAAAAACAGGGCGTGCCGATGCGGGTGCCCGTTGCAGTTTGGTTACGATGATCCAGGCGATTGAGCGCAGGAATTTTTCATCGTTGAAATTTTGCGCCAGAGCAATCCGTTGTTTGACCAGAGGGAGATTTTTTTCGAGCGGCAATGCCAGGAGATCGTTCAAGAGGGTGACCGCAAGAGTTGCGTCCTTGATGATTTGTTCGTCAGACTTTCCCGGATACCTTGCGAGAGCGGCGATACGACATTCGTACGCGGATTCGAACCAAGGTTTGCGATGGTCCGTGAATTTTGCCAGTCGATCGTCTGCCATCCCCACCCGGGCCAACTGGTTGGTGAGCACCCAGTATCGGGCTTCGAGGAGGAATTTTTCCTCGTCATCAAGTTGCCCGACAGTTCGCGCGAGCTCGGGGGACTCTTTGAGAAAATCGGCAAATTCCTTGGGCGGGGCCGTTCCTTTTCGGGCGTTCCATTTTCGGGTGGTGTCGGTGAATTGCGCGAGTGCCCGAAGAGGGAGGATTTCGGTCAGGGGAACGCTGTGGGCCTCGGCGACTTTGAGTTGTTCGATCACCCGGGCGGGCTGGCTGGCGAGGATTGCGGTCAGTTGCCCCATGGAGCGATCGGACTGGGTTAGGACTTCGCCGTAGAATTTTTTGCGATCAAGAGCCGGGGAGCCACTCTTGAGCAGGCGGGTGAGGTAGGTCATATCAGCTCCCGCGTCCTTGAGTTTTGCGCGGACCTGTTCGGGGTCCCGGTTGAGATAATGCAGCGGCCCGATCACCGGGATGAGGTTATCGGGCTTATTCAGCGCGCCTTCGAAATCCTTGCCGGGCAGGTGGTGGGTCGCCATGAGGTTTCGATCGTCGGTGATGGGAGGGAAGCCCTTGGCCAACTCGCGACATCCGTCCTCATCAAGCTGCAGAACCGCGAGCAGGTCCTCGAGAAAGGAGAGCTTGGGGTAGTCGCTCAATTGAAAAAAGTTCTCACCGGACCACATGCGTTCGTCGAGAGATTCGTCCGAGCACACGACGACGAAGTTGTCGCTGATGAGGTAGAGTTGGACATGTGGAAAGACCTCTCCGGCCGAGGTCAGAAAGGAAGCGAGGAGCGATTTGTCGACAAAGCTCGAACCCAACCATTGTACGAAGATTCCGCCCGGATTCATGTGATCATTGGCGATCGCGAGAAACTCCCGCGTATAGAGATGGGAGGCTCCTGCGGTCCAGGGATGTGAGGGTTGCGAAACGATGGCGTCGTAGCTCTTGCTCGTAAGTTTGAGGGCGCCACGGGCATCATTGATGACGACATTGATGCGCTTGTCGTGGAACGGGTCGATGGCCCGGCGATCCGCGACGAGCTTGTTGGCGGAAATGATTTCTTCCTCGATTTCGACGACATCGATCCCGGTGAAACCAGAGGGGACCGATTCAAGAAGAGCGCCGCCACCGAAGCCGACGACGAGCATGGATTCGGCGTCGGGCATGAGGACCTTGGGAAGGGCCGGGAGCCAGCGGATGTGGGTGTAGGCCAGGGCCTCGGATCCTTTTGGAAAGATCTCTGCTTCTTGAAGTCCGTTGCTACGGATGACGAGGTTTCCCCTGCGTTCCAGCACCGAAACGGTTGCGGATTTTCCGGTGGCGTAGTGGATGAGGTTCAATCCCTCCCCGGCGTCTTCAGTGCGATCCAGGGGTGAGCGCGTGAGCAGGCCGACCGGAGCACTGGGCTGGTAAAGGATGCCGGCGGCGAGGCTGACGACCCCGGAGGCGATGAGCGCACGTCGAGCCGGAGTGCGTAGGACTGCGAGGATGCTGGTGGCGAGGAGGAGATTCACCACGATGGCCCACTTGAAGGTGTCTGCATAGCCAAGGGCCGGGATGATCAGCAGTCCGGCGGCAATTGCTCCGGCAATTGCGCCCACGGTGTTCCAGGCATAGACCCGGCCTGAGACTGGTCCGGCATCGTTCGCTCCCCGACTCAGGCAGCGAACCGCGAGGGGGAAAGTGGCTCCCAAACAGATTGTGGCGGGTGCCAGAACGAGGATGCAGATGGTGGCTTGGGCAAAAACGGTTCCGCCGGCTGTGCCGACATTTCCGGTGCTCACGATGGTGAGGATCAAGGCGGTCAGGACTCCGGTTGCGATTTCAAATCCGGCAAGCCAGAAGCAGGAGTTTCGGCTGTCGCGGGCGAGCTTTGCCCCGATGAGTCCGCCGAGTGCGATCCCGATCAGGAAAGACGCCAGCATCGTGGCGAAGGAGTAAAAGCTCCCTCCGAGAACGTGCGCGAGGAGGCGGGACCAGAGGATTTCGTAGACAAAGGACACCGCGCCGGAGAGGAGCATCACGACGAGGATGACCAGGGCCGGAGCGGGCAGAGGCTCGTTTTTGGAAGGGGTCTTTTCCGGAGGTGGGAGTGCTTCGAAACCGGCCCGCCGGGCTACCGACCAGCCCAGGACGGCGACGGTGACATTGAGCGCGACGCCGATAAAGGAGCTTTGCCAGAGTCCAAGAGATGGAATGAGCAAAAAGGCCGCCACGAGCGTTCCGGCCACCGCACCGAAAGTATTGAGAGCGTAGAGCCAGCCAATGCGTGCGCCGATCTCGGTCTTTTTTTGAATGAAGCCCTTGGCGAGGATGGGAAGGGTCGCACCCATGCAGGCGGTGGGGATGAAAAGGACGAGGCAGCCGAGTCCCAAATGTGAGGCCGCTTCAAGGAAGCCGCCGTCGGAAGGGAGAATGTCCTGTCCTCCGAGGACGGCGGTGCGGAGATTGTCGGCGAGCTTTAAAAGGAGCGGCACCGCAATCGCGGCGAGGGCGATGATGACTTCGAGAAGGGCGTAGGCGATGATGGGGCGTCGCAGCCGATGAAGAAATTTTGAAGCAAGGGAGGCGCCGGCTGCGAGTCCGCCCATGTAGGCGACCAGAACTGCGACGATGGCCAGTTCGGAGGTCCCGAAAACGGTGGAGAGATAGCGCATCCAGACCATTTGATAAATCAGGCCCGCCATTCCGGAGAGAAAGAAGCAGAGCGAGACGACGCGGAAAGATCCGCTCTTTTTTTGATCGTGGTTTTTGACTTTGGCGGACATCGAAGGACTGGAGCATCCCTGATTGCAGGTTCCGGTTCAATGCCAACCTTCCAATCTGGTTCCGGGCTTTGCAGATGACGCGAGGGTTGCTAATTTGATCTTAATGAAGTCGTGGTTCTGTCGTCCTGTCTGTCTGTCTCTGGTGATGGGGCTCTTTTCCGGTTGCAAGGATGAGGTCGCTTCTTCTCCGCCACCCGAGGTCCCGGAGGTGACGCCGGATTCTCTGCCTTCGGTGCCGAAATCTGATTCCGCCTGGACTGAGATCGATGATCCTGCAGCCGACGGTTGGGAATCGGAGGTCTTCAGCGAACGGGCTTCGGATCAGCTTAAGAAATTGGGTGAGCTCTTCTTTGAAAAAGGAAATCCTTCCTCTTTGCTGGCGGCGGATTTTGTGTGTGATGAATTGGTTCCGGACCAACAGAAGGCCGCTTTTCAGGATGGCTTGGTCGAGGTAGAACGACTTCCAAAGACTGCGGAGAAGGCTTCCTTGGAAAGCAGTCTGGGGAAGGTGAGGAACGAGCTGACCGGTGATTCGGATACGCGCCGTTTTAAGTTTAAGATTGTCGGTGTGGAAAAGATGAACCGGTCAGAGCAGATTTTTTCGATCTCATATCGAAGTGAATCCGGGACCGTTGAGATGCAATCGCGTTGGTCGGTTGATTGGGTGACCGAAGGGAAAGATCTCAGGATCGCCGCGATTCGTGTTTCTGATTTTGAACGCACCACGACTTTGGCTCCGGGGCCGCTTTTTTCCGATGTCACCCGATCCGTTCTTGGGGGCAATAAATGCTACCAAAGCCAGCTTTCTTTCGGGCTGAATCATTGGCTGGAGCGGCTGCCGGTACGCGCGATGCTTGACCGCTTCGGAACTCCGGGTCTTGCAATCGGAGATGTCAACGGAGATGGCAGGGATGATTTATATCTCTGCCAGGAACCCGGATTGCCGAACCGACTTTTCCTTCAAAAGGAAGACGGCACCGCCGAGGAAGTGGCAAAGGAATGGGGTGTCGACTGGATTGATGGCGCGCGCTCAGCCCTCTTGCTGGATCTCGACAATGACGGTGATCAGGATCTGGTCGTGGCTGTTTATGGGGCCATTGTGGTCGCCCGGAATGATGAGGGAGGAGGCTTCGAAATCGCCGGGGCTTTTCCGACGAGCGGATCGACAGCCTCCCTCGCCTCCGCCGATTACGATAGAGACGGGCTGCTCGATCTCTTCGTGTGTGCCTATGTGAAGAGCGATGACGGATCAGCCCTCGGGGCGACCGGGGAACGTTTTGTCTATCACGATGCGAAAAACGGTGCTCCCAATTCCCTTTTTCGAAATTCCGGAAATCTCAATTTTATTGATGTCACTGAAATCAGCGGACTGAATCAAAACAACCAACGCTGGAGCTTTTCGGCATCTTGGGAGGACTTCGACAACGATGGGGATCAGGATCTCTACGTCGCGAATGATTACGGTCGTAACAATCTCTATCGCAATGACGGGGGGCGTTTCACCGACATCGGAGCGGAAGCGGGGGTAGAAGACAGTGCTTCGGGGATGTCGGCGGCCTGGGGTGATTATGATCAGGACGGGTTGATGGATCTCTATGTCTCGAACATGTTCTCGGCAGCCGGGAATCGGGTCGTGTCCCAGTCGAAATTTCGAGAAGGTGGTGACGAAGAACTCCGGGGCCGTTTTCTTCGTTTCGCGCGTGGCAATACCCTCTTTCGAAACCTCGGCAATGGCCGCTTTGAGGACACCAGCGAGGCTGCCGGGGTGACTCTTGGGCGCTGGGCCTGGGGGTCCAACTTTGTCGATCTCAACAACGATTCACGACCGGATTTGGTGGTGGCGAATGGCTACCTTTCTTCGGATGAGGACTCGGGTGATTTGTGAAGTTTCTTTTGGCGGCAGGTCGTGCCGAAAACCTTGGGATCGAATGAAGCGACAGAGCAGAAAACCGATGGTAGCTCTCATCGGAATTTATCGAAAATGATCGATGCGGGCCGAGCCTTCAGCGGCAACGAAAGAAACTGCGTTTTTTTAAACACCGGGGACGGCGGCTTTGCCACTGTTTCGGTGGCGAGCGGGCTTGATTTTCCTGATGACGGACGGGCCGTGGCGGTGAGCGATTGGGATCAGGACGGAGACCTTGACCTTTGGATTTCAAATCGGAATGGGCCCCGTCTTCGTCTCATGCGGAATGATGTTGCCACCGGGAATCATTTTCTGTCACTTGAGCTGATTGGGAATGGCAGGACCACAAATCGCGATGCCATTGGAGCGCGGGTGGAAGTAGTTTTAGGCGGCTCGCGTTCTGGTGATAAATTGGTATCGAGTCTCAGGGCCGGAGCAGGGTTCCTTGCGCAATCTGGCAAGGTGCTTCATTTTGGGCTGCGGGAGGCCGAGGCACTGGAGAAGGTCACGATTCGCTGGCCGGATGGGCAGGAGGAGGTTTTGACAGATCTTTTCGTGGATCGACGCTATCGCTTCCGCCAAGGAGAGTCCAAGGTCGAACTGATTCCGAAGAGGGAGGGCGTTGTTTTGAAGCTGTCTCTTATACACATCTCCGAGCCCACGAGACCGAGGCTGATCT
>CAJXVQ010000151.1 GCA_913060685.1 uncultured Verrucomicrobiales bacterium | reverse complement strand
ATCTACACAGAGTAGATCGTCGGCAGCGTCAGATGTGTATAAGAGACAGTTTATGAGCTGCTGAATGAGCAGAAGATTCTATTGGAAGCGAAGCCCTTTGCAGTGGGCGTGCGGATCGAACATCCTCAGCCCTTGATTGATCGGGTGCAGTATCACTTGCGCGAGGGCGAGGAGCGGGGACGGGATTTACCGGCTTCGCGGTATCGTCTGGCAACGCAGATGAAGGGGCGGAGTGTGCATTCCTTTTGCATGTGTCCCGGAGGATTTGTGGTGCCGGCTTCAACGATGAATGATGAAGTGGTGGTGAATGGGATGAGCCTTTCGAGACGGGATTCGCCGTTTGCAAACAGCGGAATGGTGGTTGGGATTGAGCCGGAGGATGTGCGGGGATTTGGCGGGAGTGATGTGCTGGCGGGGATTCGTTATCAGAAGTATATTGAGCAACTGGCAAAGAAGGCGGGTGGAGGTGGACAGGTCGCACCGGGGCAGAAGGTGTCGGATTTTTTGGCGGGGAAGGTTTCGAAGGCGTTACCGAAGACGAGCTATTTTCCGGGATTGAATTCGGTGCGGCTGGATGAGGTTTTGCCGAAGGAAATTGGCGGACGATTGGCGGGTGGTTTGCGGAAGTTCGGAAAGATGATCAGGGGATATACCGGACCGGATGCCTTATTGATTGGCTTTGAAACGCGGACGAGTTCGCCGGTGCGGATTCCGCGCGGAGAGGATTTGCAGCATCCGGAGGTCAAGGGGCTTTACCCTTGTGGTGAGGGCGCGGGATATGCGGGTGGGATTGTCTCGGCTGCGATGGACGGACGACGGTGTGCGGAGGCGGCACTGAACGAATTACGATAGATTATGGAGATACGAAATCGCGAAGAGCAGGAGCCGTTCACGACAAAGGATGGTTCAACGATCCGGAGCTTGCTGGACTTGAGCAATGCGCCGGTGAAGCAGCAGAGTTTGGCCGAAGCGAGCCTGCCGATGGGTGGTTCGACCGAACGGCATTACCACAAGGTGAGTGAGGAACTCTACTACTTATTGGAGGGCCGGGGTGTGATGGAGATCGACGGCGAGGAGCGGGAGGTGGGGCCGGGGGATGCCATCTTGATCCCGGCAGGGACGTGGCACGAGATCCGGGCTGCGGAAGAGATGCGCTTTCTCTGTTGTTGTGCACCGCCTTATGCGCATGAGGACACTTACTTTGAGTAGTTGATCTCGGGCTCCGAGTGCCATTCGTGGGGGATATCCCGCATGAGAAGGGCGTGATCGAAGGCGATGGATTCTGATGGGAATCTTTTAGGATCGTCAAAAAAGGATGACTGGATGGAGTGGACTTCCAGAGGAGTAGCGCGCCACTCGGGAACTTTAAGAAGGAGGCCATCGAGGCGGGAGGAATTGGGGCGGGAGGAGTATCCGATACAGCCGCTTTCGAAAAAGCGGGATGACTCTGCAAAGGATGCGAAGATGGAGTCGTCCGGGAAGGCTTTACTTTCACCCGCTTGAACTTCGATGAGCGAAGAGCTGTTTGAGATGACCTTGAGGGAGATTTCTCCGTCTTGATCGTGAACCTCGAAGCGTGAGTGGTGATGGACGCCGGGGAAAATGCGGCCGCCGGCGAGAGAGCTTAACAGGGAGCTGGTGTCGCGCCGGGGGACAAAGACGCCTTCCTTGGTGACTCCGTTTGTATCCTCCCATTCGACCGCAATACGGTGGGCGGAATTCTCACTGGCAATCCCGGTAAAGGAGGGCAAGAAGGTCGGACGAACCTGCTCGAGCCTGATGAGGCAAATCCCCGCGATGGCGTGTCCCCGGACCAGTTTCGGGCGGAAGTTGCCCGGAAGGATGGCTTGAACGTGATCGGGTGAGACCCGGTAGTTCAGAAGGAGGCGACGCCGGATGATTCCTTTGATCGCGGGAATCTTCATCAAGAGTTATTTGGCGACGAAGTCGAAGACGAAGACGTCGTCGAGGATCGGCTTAAGGATTTTCACGAAAGCCTGGTGGGCTTCATGCGGGGCATACACTTTGAGGCCGGCGAGGTCCTTGAAGCTGACGATGAAGCAGTGAGTGAAGCCTTTGGCACGATCCTCCGGGCTGACATTGGTGCCCCATTCAAGTCCGGTGATGGTGTCGATTTTCCCTTTAAGGGCGGCGAATTCTTTTTCGATATTTTTGATCTGAGCGGGAGTCGCTTCTTCCTTGAACTTAAAGCAAACGACGTGACGGAAGGTAGCTGCGGCTTCTTTTTTAGCAGCTGGGGCTTCTTTGTGATGATCGGCCATGGCGAGGACGGGGACGAGGGCGGCGAGCGCAATGATGATTTTTTTCATGGGGCGGCAGTGTGATGATTCCTGAACGGTTCCACTAGAAAAAAGGAGGGATTCAATTTCCGGCTTTTGAACCGTTTTGTTCCGCTTTGAGATTTGGCTCGAGGAAGAAGGGGGCGAAGGGGATGAGGGAGCAGACGAAGACAAGGGCGGCGCGTTTGATGGGCCATTTCCGCATCACCATGGCAATGCAGAGAAGAATGACAAAAACCGTAAAGATTCCCCCATGAATTCGGCCCGGAATACTGACGGCGGTTTCGTCTCCGAGGATCATTTTTTCATACAAGGAGAAGTAGAGGAGGATGATGAACGAGAGGCCATCGAGGAGCGAGAAGAGGCGGAGGAAGCCGAGAGGATATTGGAACATGGCTTAGGAAGGGCGTTTCTGGGTGAGCATGAATTCGTTGCCTTCGGTGTCGAAGCAGAAGGCGAGGTGGATGAATCCGTCCTCTTCTTCGGGTTCACGCACGAGGCCGCCGCCGTTTTTTAGAACGAGTTCAAGGCCTTGCTTGATCTTATCGCATTGGATGCTGAGGCCGGTCCAGGTGCGTTTGCCCTCGCCGCCACCGTGGATTCCGATGGTGGAACCGCACAAGGTGATCTCACTCCAGACCTCCATTTCAAAGGAGAGTTCTGCTCCGAAAGTTTCCTGATAAAACTTGATGGCGCGGAGATGATCGGCTGCCCAGAGGGCGTATTTGACTTTTAGGACCTGCATGTGGATTCATTAACATCGCTTAGCCCTATGGACAAGTGGTGCTCTTCATGTTAAAATCAACTCCGATGAAGTTGGCACCCTTCCCGACCCCTCGTAATCTTATCCTGCAATGGCAGGATGGAGAGATTGAACGTGACGAGATGCAACGCTTGATGAGCGAACATCAGAAAGAGCTTCTCAAGGAGGCTGAAAACTATCACTTCAATCCGATTTCCGGGTATTTGGAGGGGATGTTAAACAAACGGGCAGCGCGGAGATTGGTGAGAGAGCATGGCGAGGCTGCCGTTCGCGAGCTTTTGCTGGCTTTGTCCTGGCTGCATGATTTTGACCCAGGTGCCTTTCTTTGGAATGCGGATCATTGGGATGTGGCCCTGCATGCTTATTTCCGGACCCGATCGGAACCGGTTTTCCGGGTGCGGGAGTTGATGGTGAAGAGCAGCCGGGCAGTGATGATCGTAGAGCACGGATCAGCTAAAAAATCTGAGACCCGACGAGAGCGGCTCACCTTCAAGCGCCACTGGAAGGGTGACATGGAAGTGGTGAAGCGGGAAGAGATTTAGGTGTTGCCGCTTGTTCAGTCCTTGATTGACGGGTTTCGAGGGCCGGAGCGCGCGCCGAGGTGATCATTGCTGATCCAGTGTTTCTCTTCGAGGTATGAGGCTTTCGTGGCGAAGCCAAGGATGACGAGACCCCACAGGTAATAATTGATAATGTCGGGAAAGAATCGGGTAGGTTTCAAGATAATCTGTCTTAGCCGAAAGAATTGACCAATGAAAAGGATCAGCCAAGGAGTGATGAGCAACGTAATGATCAGACCGAACAAGTTTGCTGTTGATTGGTGGTAATTGAGAGATCATTCGGGTTCATGATCAAAGCAGCCTCAAGGGGTGGCGTAGCGGATGATGAGGAATCCGAACTAACAAACGAGGCTGCTCTTTACAGAGCGTAAACTTTGGCATTTGAAAACGCGGGGAGGTCGTTAGATTCCTTCTCAACAAGTCACAGAAATCATGGGAAGAGCATTTGAAATCAGAAGGGGAGCCAAGGAAAAGCGTTGGGGCAAGATGTCGCGTATTTTTCCGAAGCTGGCGAAGAGTATTACGATGGCGGCGAAAGATGGCGGTCCGGATCCGGATTCCAATGCGACCCTGAGAACGGCGATTCTCAATGCCAAGGCGGAGAACATGCCGAAGGATAATATTGAAAAGGCGATCAAGCGGGCGGCCGGCAAGGATCTCGCTGATATTGCCCAAATCAATTATGAGGGTAAAGGACCTCACGGGAGCCTGTTTTACGTGGAGTGTGCCACCGAGAATACCAATCGCTCGGTCACCAATGTCCGTACCATTTTCAATAAAAACGGTGGCGAAATGGTGAACTCCGGTGCGCTGGAGTTCATGTTTGATCGTAAGAGTGTTATCGAATTCAACCCGAGTGACGTGAATCTTGAAGAGCTCGAATTAGAGCTGATGGACGCAGGTCTCGAGGAGATGGAAGTCGAAGGGGATATGGGGCTCGTTTACGGTGAATACACGGCCTTCGGGAATCTTACCACCGTCTTTGAAAAGATGGGGGTTGAAGTGATGAAGGCGAGCCTCGAGCGGATTCCCAATAATCCACAGCAATTCACCGAAGAGCAGTTGGTCGAGATTGACTCCTTGGTCGATAAACTTGAGGACGATGAGGACGTGCAGGCGGTCTTCACGAATATCGATCGCTAACATCCGGCCGGCACGATGAAAATCCTACTACTCTGGGCCTACTTTCTCTGGGAGGCTTCCCCGGAACCTATGCTCGTTGAGGAGATCGAAGTGCCACAGGTTGAGCAAAATCTTAATAAGGCACTGCCGGGGAAAATTCAACCTGCGGGAGCAATGCAAAAAGTGAGCATCGAGATCGATGCCGAGGGCAAGGTGAGTGCGGCCTTAGGTGACGAAAAACTCGCAGCCTTCGATCCCGGTCAAGCCGGCAAGATGAAGCCCCTCGAGGTCTGGTTGACGAAAGTCGGAAAGAAAGGGAAGCCTTCGGTTACCGTAAAAGTAGACGGGAACACGAAGCAGCAAAGAGTCGTGGATTTTCTGAATGTCCTGGCGAAACATGGAATTACCGAGATTACTTTCACCGATCTTATCGAGAAGTAAGACAAGCAAAACGCCAGAGGAAAAAGCAGGGGCTTAGTAGCCACCGAAGAATCCCATCATCTTCAAGACGTCTACGAAATAGATCGCAAACACGATAAGGTGGATGACGATGTAGACTTTTGCCCCGAGTTCGATGTGCTTGCGCGTCAACATGCGTGCAACATGCAAACGACCACTCGGGTGGTCAAGGATTCTGTCTCGTGAGTTTAAGGTTTTTCGAGATGGAGTTTTAAGATGCGCGTGACTTCCGCGATCGTTTCGGGGTGGCTGCAGAGGCTGTGGCCGGCAGGAATCACCTTCTCGGATCTAGCTCCAACGAGTTGGGATGACCAGTAGGGCACAATTCCGTCGGTGCTTTCTACTCCGTCGCCCTTGCCACGATCTCCGATCACCGAGTGGTAAGTGAGTTTGGGGCGAAACGGCGAATTGTTAATCGCGCCGTAGGGGCGGTATTTTGGAGTGAGGGTTCCAAAGGAGGTGAGAGGAGGTCGGGTTTGTCCGCCTTGTTGAATCGCCTTGCTGATTTCCTCGAGAGTTGCGGTAGCGAAATCGATGGTGAGAACCTTGGGGAGTCGAACAATGGAACTCATCCAGTGAACGAGGCGTCGATCAGCCAGGGGGGATCCGCGGTGAGGGGCGGCCATGAAGATTGCGCGTGAGGGGGATTCCAAAGGCTGATAGAGACGGACGCTTTCGATGGCGCTTCGAGTGGATGAGGAGATGGAGAGTTCGTTGATCGGCTTACTGTAAGAGGCCTTGTAAAAACGTTCGCCGGGATCAACCAGTGAGGCTCGCGAAATCACACCTCCCATGGAGTGCCCGACGACAACCATTTTATCCCAGTTCTTAAGCGATCCCTTTTTGGAGGCGTAGTCACGGGCCTGCCGGAGCTGGCGTCGGAATTCAGCGGCATTGTAGGGCCAGGCAATTCCAGTCGGGTAGCTGAAGAAGAGAACTTGATATTTTTCGCGAAACCAGTCCTTCCCGATGAGGTCATTATAGAGGGCCTTGTAAGTGCCGGGGCTCGAGTTAAGGCCATGAACCAAGACCACGGGGATTTTCTTCTCGGAGTAGGGCGTCGCAAAGAAGAGTCCGGCATGATCTGTGAAGCGAGTGGGGAGAAAGAGCTTGAGGAGATCGACGTCATCGAGATCACTCATCTGCCAGTAGAGAGCAGCGGGGGCGGACCAGTCGATGGCGACGGGGACTTTTCGCTGTCCAATTTCAAATTGAGGGGCCCTGCCACCGTAGATAAATCGCCAGGTGGGAATTTCTCTCGAGAAGTCGAGCAAAGCGGTGAGATTGAGCGGAATGCCGGTAGGAGGGGCGAATTTAAAGCGGCGCTTCGATCCGGTCAGCGCGGTCTTCCAACCCACAACAGGGATACCGATTCCAGCATCTGTGTGTCGTTCGCCGATGCCTTTGAGCGAAACCAGAGAGGCCGGGATGAGAGCGTCGAGATCTTCGAGTTCCAGACCGGTGCCGAGGGTGCGGCTGCGGTCGATTTGAGTTCCCATGGCAGCGGCTTTGCCGGTCCAATCGGTCGGACCGCAGCGGAGCTGATCGAAAAGTCGGGAGGTGGCGAGATTGTATTGGGCACGGGCCTGGGGCGACGGTCGGCGCTTCATGACTTCCCAAGCGGTGCGGGCCTGGCTCATCAAAGTGGTTGCCGGAACACGGGACTCGCGAGGCACTCTCCAGCAGGAAGGTGGGGAAGGCGTCCCGCATTGGCAAAGGAGGATTAAGAATGGGAGAAAGAGAAACCACTTCATGGCCCGAGCGTTGTAGTTGATTTTCACCTGAGAAGAAAGGCTGCTTGAGTGTCACGTGATTCTGGAAAAGAACGGGGACGTGATCGAGAACCCAACCCTGACCGGATGGATCCTGTTGAGCCTGGCGGCACTTTGTGTTGGCTTGGGGAAAGCCGGTTTTTCGGGTCTGGGATTGATCGCGGTTTTTATCATGGCGGAGCTTTTTGGGAAGGCCTCGGTGGGAATCCTGCTCCCGATGCTCATTGTTGCCGACATCAGCGTCTATCCCATGTTTCGTAAACACGCTTCATGGAAGCCGGTTTGGCGATTACTCCCTCCGGCGATCATCGGGATGGCGATTGGTTTATTCCTTTTGGATGGAATGCCGGAGGAATGGGCCAAACCCGTGATAGGAAGTCTCATCCTCGTGATGGTGGCGCTTCAGCTCGTAAGGCAGTTTGCTCCGGACTATGCGCATCGGCTGGCTCATTCGAGTGGTTTCGGAATGGCCGCCGGAGGTTTTGCGGGAATCGCGACTACGATTGCCAACGCGGCGGGGCCGGTTTTCCAGCTCTATTTTTTGGCCCGACGACTCCCCAAAATGGAATTGATCGGGGTTGGCGCGCGTTTCTTTCTCCTGATCAATCTGATCAAGCTTCCCTTTATGGGAGGGCTCAGTTTCACCACGTGGGAGAGCTTGATGCTCAATTTAAAATTGGTTCCGTTGATTCTCCTGGGAATCTTTATGGGCCGTTATCTTTTACAGCTGATCTCGCAACGAGTCTTCGAATGGATGATTGTCGGCTTTGCCGTGCTCGCCGGAGTAAGACTCCTTTTCTTCAGTTAGCGAAAGCCGCCTGAAGTCTCCTGGAGACGCTGGTAGTTTTGATAGGCGAGGTATCCGAAGAGGGCTGCGGCGAAAATCATTTGAAATTGGACCAAAGCGATTACAGCTACCGCGATTCCCACGATCATTCCGACCTGGAAGACCTTCTTTTGTGAGGGCTGGACTGCGGCGTAAATTTGTCCACCGTCGAGGGGGAAAACCGGGAGGAGATTGATGATGCTCCACCAAAAATTCACGAAGACCATACTGGAGATGATTTTGATCGTCACCCCGTGCATTTGGAGAGCTACGAGTCTTGTCTCAGGCGTCAGATCGATCCATGGCAGGGCTAGGACTCCGACAAGGTTAAGGCCCACCGGAAATCCATAGGCGAGACAAGTGGCGAGGGCCGTGACCACAAAAAGACCCAATCCTGCGAGCGGGCCGGCCCAGGTGACCCAGAAACTTTGCTGCCGGGTGAGGTGGGTATTTGGATAAGCCAAACCGCCCATCGCAACAAGTTTTACGCTTGGGTTGACTCCTGTCATTTTACGACTGGTCAGAGCGTGACCAAATTCATGCACGAGGATGGAGATGAAAACGATCACCATCCAAAGCAGGATATTTGTCAGTCCTTCCCGGTCGGGGCGCATTTGAAAGCCGCGTCCAAAAATAAAAGCAGTAATCCAAAACCAAGGTTCCACGCGGACAGGAATGTTAAAAAGTTTGAATTCAAGCACGTCTTGAATCTATGTCGACACCTCAAGCAAGCAACCCTCGAGCGAATTAATCACCTAACAGGTAAGGATTGCCCGGATCGGGGAGTTCTGTTACCGCCTGCGAACTGATGACGACGGAAATGTTGAAGGAAGTGCGTGTTTTTGCCCCGGCTACGGTGGCAAACGTCGCATGTGGGTATGATGTTCTCGGGTTTGCGATTGATGCTCCCGGTGACGAAGTGGTGGCCCGTCACTCCGACGAACCGGGGCTGCGAATCACCAAGATTACCGGAGACGAGGGCAAGCTCCCAATTGAAGCCGAGAAGAACACCGCAGGTGTCGCGGCCTTGGATTTGTTGAAGCACCTTGGAATGTTGGATCTGGGGATCGAGCTGGAGATTCATAAAAAAATGCCCTTTGGAAGTGGTCTTGGATCGAGTGCGGCGAGTGCCGTGGCAGGGGCATACGCGGTGAATAAGTTGATCGGCGAGCCTCTGACCAAGAAGCAACTTCTTCCTTTCGCGATGACTGGTGAAGCAAGTGCCGATGGCGCTTGGCACGCTGATAACGTTGGGCCTTGTTTACTGGGTGGCATCGTATTCATCCGCGATAATCAAGAACTCGACATCGCGCAACTTCCGGTTCCAAAGAATCTTTGGGCTGCCGTGGTCCATCCTGATATTGAGATCCTGACGAAAGTTGCCCGGGGGATTCTTCCCACCGAAGTTCCTCTCGCAAATGTCACCCAGCAGATTGGGAATCTGGGTGGTTTGATTTGCGGGCTGATTCAAGAGGATTACGGCATGATTAGTCGGTCGGTGCATGACGTGATCGCCGAACCCCGACGTCAAAAATTAATCCCCGAGTTTTATAAAGCCAAGCGAGCTGCGATGGGCGCAGGAGCCCTTGGATTTAGTATCTCAGGAGCAGGTCCCAGTGTCTTCGGCCTTTGCGAGGGTGAGGAATCAGCCAGAAAAGTAGGTGCGGCGATTTCGGGAGTCTTTTCCAAAGTCGATCTGGGGAACCAACTTTACGTCTCGAAGGTCAACCAGACCGGAGTCAGAGTCATTGGATAATTTTGCTCATGTCCCAGCGATTTTACAGCACCAATAGCCCTGAACGATTTGTCGATGTCAGGGAGGCCGTCTTGCGATCGCTTCCAGCAGATAACGGGCTCTACATGCCTGAGAATCTGGCTCCGCTACCGCCCGAATTCTGGAAGAAATGGCGTGATCTATCGCTCTCCGAAATTGGAGTAGAGGTCGCTCGCGCAATCTTTCTCGATAGTGTGCCGGCGGATGTTATGGAGAGAATCGTGCATGAAGCGGCGAATTTTCCGGCGCCTATGGTCTCGGTGAGAGAGCGTGAATCTGTGCTCGAACTTTTTCACGGACCAACTCTGGCATTCAAGGATTTTGGAGCGCGCTTCATGGCCCGCCTGATGGGCTGGCTGACCAGGAATGACAAGAGTCTCCTGACGGTCCTGGTGGCAACGAGTGGAGATACCGGAGGAGCGGTCGCGAGTGCGTTTCACAATGTTCCGGGAACGAGAGTCATCATTCTCTATCCCAAAGGGAAGGTCAGCGGATTACAGGAGAAACAACTGACCACCTTGGGGGGGGACATCACTGCTCTTGAAATCGATGGGACCTTTGACGACTGCCAAAGGTTGGTGAAGTCGGCGTTTCTAAAGCGAGAGATGTCCGAGAAGTTGAATCTCACTTCGGCAAACTCCATTAACATTTCACGCTTGGTGCCACAGAGTTTTTACTACTTCGAAGCCGCGAAAAATCTTCCGAAAGGGGTGAAACCAACTTTTGTGATTCCCAGTGGGAATTTTGGAAATCTCACCGCCGGGCTTCTGGCTGAGCGACTGGGTCTTGAAGTCGATTCCTTCGTGGCGGCGACCAATCGCAATGATGTTGTTCCGGAATATTTGAGGGAAGGAGAATACCGACCTCGTCCCAGCGTTTCTACCATTTCCAATGCCATGGATGTGGGGGCTCCCAGCAATTTCGCGAGGATGGAAAATATTTTCGGGAACGAGTGGGCCTCAATGAAGAAGCGGATCTCCGGGTTTGCATTCGATGATGGCGTGACCCGCGAGACAATTCGCCGAATCAAATCGGAAACCGGATATACCCTGGACCCCCATGGTGCAGTGGGTTGGCTGGCTGCTGAGGCCTGGCGCGAGTCGCATCCGGAGGCTCACACCGTGGTTCTTGAAACCGCCCACCCTTCAAAATTTCTCGATGTCATGGAGGAGGAATTGGGAGAAGGCAGTGTTGAAATCCCTGATCGCCTGGCCTGCCTTGCAGATCGGGAAAAGGTTGCGATTGGGATGGACGCTGATGAAGGTGGGTTTCACACATGGTTGAAGAGCCTTTCGTAGGGGGAACTTCAATTGTTCAAGCAATCGCTTTTAAAAAAAACGCCGCACGGAAATTCTCCGGGCGGCGTTGTGTGAGTGGGTGAGGATGCTGATTATTCCTGGTAGGATCCCTCAACGCGCGCCGCGACGTCGCGGTAGCCGTAATCGACCTCGTAGATCTGCTTGAAGCAGTCGAGGGCTTCGTCTTTCCTTTCGGCCTTCGCGTAGATGACTCCCAGTTCGTAGAGGACTTCCTTCTTGGTGGTGTCCATTTGGCTTAACTCATCACTGGCGTCCTTGAGCTGTTTGATGGCGAGATCCGTCATGGACTTTGCGTCGAAGGTCCGTCCCAGAAGGAGCAGCACCTTGATCCGAATATGGGGATTGCGGGTCGCCTGCTGGAGGTGAGGAATGGCATCACTATACTCGCCGGCATCGTAGAGTGCCTGACCAAGGTCAAAGCGCATCTTGGGATCCGTCGGGTTCTGCTTCACGCGCAAGTTGCACTCATCGAGTCGCTCAACAATACGGGCCTGCTGGATCTCCTTCATCTGCGTCTGGAGTTCGGCGTTGTCCGGATCGGCCGCCGCTGCGACCTCCACGTCTTTAATGTATTGTTCGGCAGCCCTGTCTTTAATCTCGTTCGCCTTTGAGCGTAGAGCGACGTCACCGTTCGAGAGTTCGTGCGCCCAGTTATAAAATTGGTGGGAAGTGTTCCAATCTTCCAATTGCTCATACGTGAGAGCCAGTTGCTTCACAACCGCGAGGTTATTGGGATCGGCTTCATATTGAGCTGAAAGTTCACCCGCGCGTTCTTCAAGTTGATCCTTGGTGAGAGCTGTTCGAGCCGCCTTTTCAAGCTCAGCTGCTTCGTCGCCCTTGAGCATGTCCTTGAAGCTGGACCCTTCGGACATGCGGTTTTTCTGCATGGAAGCTTTGGCAGAGCAATCCTTCTCGCCCTTGACGGCTTCGCCATCACCGGCGTCCTGCTTGACGATATCCCGGTAAACCACGGAAGCTTCCATGTGCATATCACGCGCGACGTAGAATTGGGCGAGCTTATGAGCAACCTTGGTGTTTTCAGGGTGTCCCTTCCGCGCCGTCTCAAGTGCGAAGGCTGCGGTGTCGAGAAGATTCATACGGAGAGCAACATCATGAAGGACTTCATTGACGCCAACATTGAATGGCTCCTTCTCCAGTTCTTTCTCGATCGAAACAAGCGCTCCTGCAGGATCTTTTTTGGCTTGTCGGGCAAAACTTCCGCTGGCTCCACCTCCAAAAAGACTCTTTTTACCTCCTCCTGCGATTGATCCGGTTTCAATGATTTCGGCTTGGCGAACCAGCTTACGGGCATTCAAAAATCCGGGTTCCTCCTTGAGGATCGCCTGGAGAAACTTGATGGCATAACCGTGGTTATTTCGCTCAACACTGGCTTTGGCATTCTTCCAATGTTCCTTTAGGGAGGCCGGGAGTTCGGCTTCTGTGATTTCTCGAACTTCTTTCGCTTCTGACATGATATTTGTGTGTGGTGTGAGGCTTTGCGGTTTCCAGTAATCAAGCGATAAACTTGGGCCTTGGCAAGCACCCAAGATCAGCATGCTAGATTCCTGAACAGGAAAGGCTTTGATCCATGGCCTGTCTCTTATACACATCTCCGAGCCCACGAGACCGAGGCTGATCTCG
>CAJXVQ010000150.1 GCA_913060685.1 uncultured Verrucomicrobiales bacterium | reverse complement strand
GAGATCAGCCTCGGTCTCGTGGGCTCGGAGATGTGTATAAGAGACAGCCCTTCTCGTGGACATCGCCACGGATTCGGAGCTGGGTGGCACGCGGCTTTGATCCTCGTTCCGGATAAATCCAAGCCATCACCGGCTCAGGTCGCTCTTTCTCGATCTCTTTCACCCGCTGCTCGCACTCTTTTAAAGTCTGGGCCTCCTCCTTGTTTGCCAAATCGCGGACCGCTGACCGGATCCGCCCGCGTTCTCTTTCAAGAGTGCGGCGGTGTTCATCGGATCGCTCGGACGCGGATGTTTTGATGGCATCCATTGCCATGGTGAGGCGCTTCTCGTCGAGATGTTGTTTCTTTCCCTCCGGGTGGCCGTCTCGTTGCAGGCGCTCAAGGAGGGGCAACCATACTCTCTCTTCCGCTTCGAGGTGAGGCTGCAGGACGGTCGCTTTAAAGTGCTCCTCCTTCAGGCGTTGCTGAGCGAAATCCTCCGCGGTCCCGACCGGTAGGCCCTTTTTGGAAATATCGAGAGATTCGAATGCCGCCAGCATCCGGTAGTAATCGACCTGCGAGATTGGCTCGAACTTGTGATCGTGACATCGCGCGCACTGGATCGTCTGCCCGAGAAAGGCCATCGATGTCGTGGCGACGATGTCGTCGAGGGTATCGTAGCGGGCGACCTCACCATCGGCCGCGATGGTATCGAAAGTCCCGAGGCTGAGAAAAGTGGTGGCGATTTGGGTGCGCTGATCAGACTCTTCGATTTCGTCACCGGCGAGTTGCTCCGTGAGGAAACGATCGTAAGGAAGGTCGCGGTTGAAGGCGTCGATCACATAGTCGCGGTAGCGCCAGGTGTGTGGTTTGAATTCGTCGCGTTCGTAGCCTTTCGTCTCGGCATAGCGGGCGACATCGAGCCAATGCCGGCCCCAGCGCTCACCGTATTGCGGGCGGTTGAGGAGGTCGTCGACCACCGCCGCGAAGGCCTTTTCGGAAGGATCTTTGAGGAAGGTTTCCTGTTCTGCGGGGGTCGGCGGGAGCCCCACTAAATCAAGATGAACGCGGCGAAAGAGAGTTGCGGGATCGGCAGCGCGAGCCGAAGAGATCCCGCGTTTTTCCAACTTTGAAAGGATAAATCGATCGACGGGTTTCCGGCTTGGACCGACTTCCTTGAGGTCGGGAATCTGAATCTCCTCCAGTGGCTTCCACGCCCAGTGGGAATTGCGGATTGCCGCAATACCGGAGTCTTCTTGTGGCCCCTTGGCAACGGAGGCCGGCATTGATCCGAGAGCACAAAGCACAAAGGCGCAGCCGGGGATCAGGCTGAAGCCTCGAGGGAACGACATACCTGTAAACGCACGGCAGGGGCTCGTTTTTTCAACGACGCATTTTGTGACAACAATGACGACGATGAATGTGGCGGTTGGTTCGGAAGCCTGCGATCCCGGGGATGATCGAGTGGGGAGTGTTGCTTTGTCTATTTACCCGGTGGCGGAGCGGGATTGGTTGGTCTTAGATTTTAAACGGACTGTGAGGACAGGCAACGTGTTAGGGCAAACTTCAGGGTGGGTTCCTTGAAGTGGTGAAAGGTGATTTTGAGCGTGTCGCATGCTTCAGCTTGGGAGAGTTCACCTTGCCTCCCTGTCCTATGGGAAATTGCTCTCGATTTGCGAATTTGGATTCCGGGTCTTCGATCGCAATTTCAGAAGAGCCGTTTGCTGATTTGGCCTCTTTACTTGATAAGCCAGTCTTTGGGCGCGACAAAGCCTTCGCGGCCCTGGCTGTAGGGCGTGGCACCGGGGACCTGCAGGGTGCCGAATTTTTTGATTTGGGAAAGCATGGTGGCGACGCGGTCGGGGTGTTTTTCGGCGAGGTTGTTTTTTTCGCCTGGGTCGGAATCGAGCTTGTAGAGTTCGAGAGTGAGGTCATCAGCGGAATGGAAGGCGTTGCCTTTGACGACGAGCTTCCAGGGGCCGAGGTGCAGGGAGGATGAGGCGGATTTGCTCTGGTGCAGGTAGCTGAACCAGGGGCGTTCGGGGAGTTTTGTTTTACCTCGGAGGGCGGGGAGGACGTTGAGGCCGTCGAGATTCCCAGGGAGCGCGACACCTGCGGCGCGGAGGGTGGTGGGGAGGATGTCGATATAGCCAATTCGATCACTGAAGGTCCCGCCCCCATTCAGTCCGCGAGCGGGCCAACGGAGGGCGGCGGCGACGCGGGTCCCGCCTTCGTAGAGGTTGAGCTTGGCTCCACGCCAGGGAGCGTTGCTTCCGGCGCTTGGGATTCCGCCATTATCGCTGAAGAAGATGACGAGGGTATTGTCGGTGTCGGATCGGGACTCGATGGCGTCGAGGACTTTGCCAATTCCCCGATCCATGGCGGTAACCATGGCGGCATAGGTGCGACGCTTTTTGTTTTTGAGAGAACTGTGGAGAGCGAGATCTGCTTCTGTGGCTTGAAAGGGAGAATGTGGTGCGTTGAAGGGGAGGTAGAGGAAGTAGGGTTTATTCAGGGGCGAGTTATTGATGAAGGTGACTGCATGTTTTGCGAGGAGGTCGGTGGCGTAGCCTTCTTCACGAAGTGGTTCGTCGTTTTGATGCCAGTCGAGTTGCTCTTCACGTTCGTGAGTGAAGTAGTCGATCGCTCCGTTGTAGTGACCCACGAAGTGCGTGAAGCCGTGGGCGAGCGGGAGTTGGGATTTGTTGGCATGACCAAGGTGCCACTTGCCAATGATACCGCGCCGGTCGTAGCCGGCGGATGCGAGGAGTTCCGGAAGGGTGGCTTCTTTGGACGGCAGCCCGTATTTCGACCATGGTGGAATGACGGCGCGCATCATGCCGAAGCGGAGGGGCCAGCGTCCGGTGAGGAGTCCGGCGCGGGTGGGGGAGCACATCGGGCAGGCCCGGAAGTCGGTGAGCTTAACACCGCCTTTGACAAAACGGTCGAGGTTGGGCGTGAGGGCGGTCTTGCTATCGTTGAAGCCGGTGTCGGCATAGCCGAGGTCATCGGCGACGATGAGGACGATATTGGGTTTGGCCCGGAGAGCGGACATGCAGGCTAGGATTGATAAGAGCAAAATGATCTTCATGAGTTGGATGAGGTGAGTTTTGGTGGACTGTTAGTGAATTTCGACAGGGCCCCTTCCGGGTGACTCTCATGCAGAGATCTCGAGGGTGAGGGAGTCGCGATCTTCTTGAAAGATAGGCAAGGCATGCCGAAAAGACCCGGGGAATTTACTTTTGAGCCGGGATATTTTGGGACGCCGTTGAAAGGATCGAAGAGGAAAGAAAGTGGGTTGTAAATATGAGCTTGCTCGGTAAGCTCATGCTGTGCTCAAAATCCCCTGTGTAAGGTTGTTACAACAGGCAAAAAAACCCCGCTTCTACAAGCACCCAGAGCACATCTTAATGACAAGATACGATAATGAATACAGATAATAATCTAAACCCATTGAGTCATCTGAAAGACGACCTGCCAGCGGGACTGGTGGTTTTTTTAGTGGCCTTACCTTTATGTCTGGGGATTGCCCTGGCATCGGGCGCGCCACTTTTTGCAGGACTGATCAGTGGGATTATTGGTGGATTGGTTGTGGCCGCCTTGAGCGACTCACCCCTGGGGGTGAGCGGGCCTGCCGCGGGATTGGCTGTTATCGTATTGAATGCGATCACCGAACTTGGCGGTTTTGAGGTCTTTCTTGTTGCGGTGGTTCTTGCTGGCGTCATCCAGCTTATCATGGGTTTTGCCAAGGCTGGCATCATTGCTTATTTCTTCCCCTCCTCAGTGATTCACGGAATGTTGGCCGGGATCGGGGTCATTATTTCCCTGAAACAAATTCCGCACGCGCTTGGTTACGACAAAGTCCCCGAGGGCGACTTTTCGTTTAATCAAAGTGATGGGTACAACACCTTCGGTGAGTTGTTTCACGTTTTAAATTTTGTCAGTCCCGGCGTCCTCGTTGTGTCACTGGTTTCATTGGTGATCCTGCTGACATGGGAGACCAATTTCATTAAGAAATTTAAATTCACAAAATATATCCAGGGGCCATTGATTGCTGTCGTGGTGGGAATCATACTTAACCAGATTTTCGTCACCAGTTCCCTGTTGGCGATCAGCTCGGAGCATCTTGTGGAGGTGCCTGTTCCCGATAGCTTCAGTAGTTTTGCCGGCAATTTTGCCCTGCCCGATTTCAGTGCATTATCCAATCCTGCTGTTTACTCAATGGCGCTCTTGCTTGCCGTGGTGGCCAGCCTGGAAACATTGCTCTGCGTGGAAGCCTCCGACAAGCTGGATAAGCTGAAAAGGATCACTCCGACCAACAGGGAGCTCAAAGCGCAGGGTGTCGGAAACATAATTGCAGGTTGCATTGGAGGCTTGCCTTTGACCCAGGTGATCGTCAGGAGCTCGGCCAACCACCAGTCCGGCGGTAAAACCAAGGCCTCGGCCATCACGCACGGGGTTCTCTTATTGTTGAGTGTTCTCGTGATCCCTAAAATATTGAATCTCATCCCGTTGGGAGTATTGGCGGCGATCCTACTGGTCGTTGGCTACAAGTTGGCCAAGCCCGCTCTTTTCAAAAGAATGTACCGCGACGGCTTGGGGCAGTTCGTGCCTTTCATGATTACCGTGCTGGGAATCGTCTTCACCGATCTTTTAACGGGAATTGCGTTGGGAATGGCGGTCGCTATTTTCATCATTTTGAAAAACAACTACGAAATCCCATTCAAAATGTTGAATAAAAATCTGTTGGGAAAGAAGAATGTCCAGATTGTCCTTTCTGAAGACGTGACGTTTTTGAACAAAGCGACGGTGTTGAAGACTTTGCAACAGATTCCAGACGGCGTCTCGGTGGAGATTGATGCGAGCCATACAAGATTCATCCATCATGATGTGATTGAGATTATCGAAGATTTTGTAATTAGCGCCGAGCACAGAAATATCAAGGTCAGCACGATTGATCTCTATGATCATAAGCAAGACAATCCGATCCAGCATTTCCGATTGGCAAATAATAAACAGTAGTAATCATGAGAACACAAACAAAGGAAACCCAAGAAAACCTAACTTGCAAAGAAGCTCACAAAATCCTGGCCGAAGGCAATAGGCGTTTTGTCCAGAACCTGAAAGTTCAACGCAATCTTCAGGAGCAGGTTTTAGCGACGAGCCATGGTCAGTATCCTTTTGCGGTCGTGCTATCTTGCATCGATTCCCGGGTGCCGGCAGAGTTGGTTTTCGATCAGGGGATTGGTGATATTTTCAGTGTCCGGATCGCTGGTAATGTCGTCAATGAGGATATCCTGGGTTCGATGGAGTTTGCTTGTAAAGTCGCTGGCTCGAAAATTGTCGTCGTCCTCGGTCACACAAAATGCGGAGCAGTCAATGCGGCCTGTAATAATGTTGAAATGGGAAACATTACCGCAATGCTCAGCAAAGTGAAACCAGCGGTTGATTTTATCAGGAAGGGCGAAGAAAAAATGAGCGACCTGGCCGTTGAGGAGGTTGCGGTTCAGAATGTCAAAGTGTCAATTGATAGGATCAGGCAGGAGAGTCCGATTCTAGCCGAATTGGAAAATAATGAGTCGATTGAAATTGTCGGAGCCTTGTATGATGTTTCCTCTGGAGTCGTAGAGTTTTTCGAAAGTTGACCGCCGGGAATATTTTTTTGGGGGCGCCTTGAGATGCTCTTGAGAGAATTGGAGAGAGGAGAGGGGCCGCCGGCGAGTGAAAAGGACGGACAGAGAAAGTCTCACACGCATCGGAATTGAGAGAATAGAGATGGGTTTACGTGTCATCTCAATGTCTTTTTTGCTTCCCGTGTCCTACCAATTTCACGATGTTCTGAAATTCAGCTTCCCCCTTAATTTTGAAAAACATTCTCTTCGGACTCCTCCTGGCAATAGCCCCCCTGAAAGCCCAGATCATCATCTCGGAATTTATGGCCGACAACGACAGCTTCCTTGCTGACGAAGACGGCACTTACAGTGATTGGATTGAGATTCAAAACTCGGGTTCTACGTCAGTCTCACTGACCGGATATCACCTCACCGATGAGGCTGCGAATCCTACCAAGTGGACCCTTCCTTCCCTCTCTCTCAATCCCGGAGCGGCTCTGGTGATCTTTGCGTCAAATAAAGACCGGATTGATCCCGCCGCCACTCTGCACACCAACTTCAAACTCTCGGCCGGGGGCGAATACCTTGCACTTGTTGCACCGGATGGTTCGACCGTGGTGAGTGGATTCACCCCCGCCTTTCCTCCCCAGTTCCCTAATGAATCCTTCGGATTTGGGACACCTGGCAGCAGTAATCAGATCAACATCACGCCCACCTGGAGCTCTCCCGCAAACTACATTAATGTGAAACTCAACGGGGTGAAGTCAGCAACTCTCGGAGGAACAACCGACAGTATCGATGCCGGTCTCAATGGCTCCCCGCTGCAATACTACATGTGGTTCGATTTCTCCTCCGAACTTGGATCAATCGCCCCGGGAGACGAGATCGATTCGGCCACAATGACTTGGAGCGGGGCAGCCGCAGCCTCGGTTTTTGGAGCGGGTGGAATCAATTCGGAACTAGGAATCTTCCCCGTCCCCGATGCCAACTACGGAATCGATACCGTCGCCGCGACCTACAACGACAATACCCTTGTCGACTACTACGCCGCGAATACTCCGGCGTCTTCCTTCACTGCCGTTCCCGGACAGACACCCACCACGACCTGGAATATCAAAAGCCTCATCGAGAATTGGCGCGACAATCCCGGTGCTCCTCAGCGAGGCCAACTCATGATCATCAATAGCGCCCACCCCATGTTCATGGACTGGGACAACAATGGCGGCGTTCCCAGTCTCTCGGCAATCGTCAACACGTTCTCCGATCCAAACGCGCCCGCCCCGCAGGTCTACTTTGACAGCCCTACTCCCGGCACGATAAATTCCGGTGGTCAGGCCGCCGGGCCTGTCTTTGGAACTGTGACTGAAAATCCAGCCCAACCGACCGGAGCCGGTCTTACCGTGACAGCCGAAATTTCCGGCTCGGTTGCCCCTGTCTCGTCCATGACCGTCTTCTACCGTTTGGCCTTCAATGGAGAGACCTCCTCGAGCATGTCAGATGATGGCGTTTTTCCGGACGCGATTGCCGGCGATGGTATCTACTCGGCCACTCTTCCTCCCTCAGCCTTCCAGGCCGGTGAAATGACCCGCTGGCGCTTTGTCGCGATTGACACCAGCGGAGCCCAAACCAAGATGCCCGCTTTTCGCGACCCGACCGACTCCCACCAATACTTTGGCACAGTCCAGGCCGACCCTCTGATCGAAAGCAACCTCAACGTCCTCCACTGGTTCATTCAAAATCCCAACGGAGCCAACACCACCACCGGAACCATTGGAGCCGTCTATTATCAGGGAGAATTCTACGACAACGTGCACTTCAATCGTCACGGCCAATCAACCGGCGGTTTCGTGAAGAAGAGTTACAATCTCGACTTCAACAAAACCCAGCGATTCCAATGGAGCCCCGAAGCCCCGCGCGTCGCCGACATCGACCTGCTGACCAACTGGGCCGACAAGTCAAAGGTCAGGCATCCTCTGGCATGGGAAATCATGCGCGAATCGGGGGTGAATGCCCATTTCGCTCACACCATTCGAGTGGAACAAAACGGCTCCTTCTTTAGTACGGCAGATCTCGTAGAAGATGGCGACGACATCTATCTCGAGCGCGCCGGCCTGAATCCGGATGGCGCGCTCTACAAGGTTTACAGTAACCGGCTGAACAAGGACATCGGCAACACCGCCACCAGCGGTGTCGAAAAGAAAAACCGACGATCCGAGAACAACGACGACCTGCAAGCCCTCATCGATGGCCTCGACCTCACCGGCAGCGCGCTCAACAACTACATGCGCGATAACATCGATCTTCCCAAAACCGTCAACATGCTGGCTGCCAATTCGGTGGTGCGGAACATCGATATGCACCGCAAGAATTGGTATATTTACCGGGACACCGGCAAGACCGATGAATGGGCCATCCTTCCATGGGATCTCGATCTTTCCCAGGGGCGCGTTTGGAACTCCGCCAACACTTACTTCGACAACAACGTCTACACCAACGGGCTCGTTGTCACCGGAAACTCCATCCGTCTCGTCTCGCATCTCTTCAACAATGCCGACACCCGCGCCATGATCATGCGGCGGATCCGGACTCTTTCGGATGAGTTCCTGCAACCCGAAACCACGCCACTTGCCGAACGTTGGTATGAACGTCGCCTCGATGAGCAGGCCGCCTTGATCGACGACCCTGCGATGCCGGAATCCGACGCGCAACAGGACTTTGAGAAGTGGGGATCATGGCTTCAGGGTAATGGCAATCCGGTCCCTTACACAAATCCGGACCCGGCAGTCGAGTCGATGGCGGAGGCGATTGTCCGTTGGAAAACCGAATATCTTCCCGGCCGCCGCAACGAAATTTACAACAACCAAACCATCGGCAACGGTGGCGAAATTCCCGCCGAACAATCCGAAGAGAATCTCGTGATTTTGACGCCCCTCATTCAAGCCGGAGACAATGCCTTTTCCTTTGTCCCGGGCGACAACAACCTTGGAACGACCTGGAGGGGATCGGCTGCCAACGAACCGTTCGACACCAGTGGTTGGATCAGCGGCCCGACCGGAATCGGGTACGAAAACTCCAGCGGATACCAGACACTTATTGGTACCGACGTGGGAGCTGCCATGGCGTCGAATACGAGTATCTATATTCGCCTTCCCTTCAATGTCGATGACCCTGCTGCCTTCGAAAGCCTCGAACTCAGAATGCAGTGGGATGATGGCTTCGTCGCCTTCCTCAATGGAGACCTTCTCAGCGCGGACAACAATCCGGCTTCGCTCACTTACAACTCTTCCTCGAATGGCAATGGCCCCGAAGCCAACGTGGGGAGCTTCAACATCTACAACGTCAGCGGCAAACTGACCTCTCTCAAAGCGGGGCAAAATATTCTCGCCATTCATGGTCTCAATCAGTCCACCGGAAGCAGCGATTTTCTCATTCGCCCCGAGCTTTACGGTGGTTCCACCACAACGGGCACGGGAGGCCAACCCGCCCTTCAGTTTGGTGCCATCGAGTTCAGTCCGGCGACAGGAAACCAGGATGAAGAATTTGTGGAAATCACCAATCCCTTTGGCTTCGCGGTCGACGTTTCAGAGTGGCAAATCACCGGAGGGATCAACCACACCTTTGCTCCCGGCACCGTCATTCCTTCCGGGAAAAGCCTCTATCTCAGCCCTGACGTAAACACCTTCCGGGCACGCCCCACGAGCCCAAGCGGAGGTGAGGGACTTTTTATTCAGGGTGGGTTCAAAGGCCACCTCTCCAGCTTCGGTGAAACGCTCAACCTGGTCGATGCCCAGGCAAACATCCTTACAACCACCACCTTCACGGGAGACCCTTCCGACGCACAACTCAACCTCGTCGTTTCGGAGATCATGTATCACCCCGATGGAGATGGGCTCGCGGAATTTATCGAACTCACCAACGTCAGTGACTCGATCACCCTTGATCTGACAGGTGTCAAATTCGTGCAGGGAATCGAGTTCAATTTCACCGGCTCGGCCGTGACCAGCCTGGCTCCCGGAGGCCGCGTCTTGATTGTGCGGGACACCGACTCCTTCACCGCGGCTCACGGATCTTCTCTTCCCGTCGCCGGAGTCTTTGTGAACGACAGCAGATTGAATAACGACGGTGAGACCCTGAAGCTGGAGGATGCCTTGAACGGCACCATTCACGAGTTCACCTTCAACGACAACATCCCCTGGCCTCTCGCCGCTGACAACGGCTATAGCCTGGTCTTGATCGATCCCGATTCAAACCCCGACCACGGCGAAGCGGCCAACTGGCGTTCGAGCGCCTTTCCCGGAGGCAATCCCGGAACAAGCGATTCTCTTTCTCCTCCCACCGCCCCCAATGGCGATCTCAACGGCAACGGCATCCCCGACCTCGTCGATTACGCCCTCGGAAACGATCTCGGAGGAGCCACTATTTCACCTCAGACCAGTTGGCAAACTTATGATGTCGATGGAAGCCTCCAGGAGCTTTTAACAATGACCTACCCGGTGAGCATCGGAGCAGACGAGGTGACGATCGAAGTCGAAGAATCGGTCGATCTTGCAGGATGGACGGACGCCGCTGCAAATATGGTTGCGGTGAGCGAATCCAATCTTGGAGATGGACGCACCTTCAGGACCGTCCGATTCAATCTCCCCATCGGCGCAGGCGATCGACACTTCGTAAGACTCAAAGTTTCCCAAAACGAATGACCCGGTTCTTCCCAGGAATCAACCGACGCACGAGAGAGAGCGTCGGCACTCCCTGCATCACTTCGAGAATGCGACCTTCAGAATCGGTGATGACGGTGGAGGGAAGAGGAAGCTGATCGCTCGTCATCGTTTTGCCAAAAACGCCGAAAAAGATTCCCGATCACTCATGCCGAGAGTCAAGAGCATCTCATAGGGAAGGACTATTTTTCATTTGAGGAAGAAAATATGGAGGGCTCTTTAGAATACGACGACCGGGAACAAAAATTCAGCGCCGGTCGCCTGGTTGAACTACGCGCTGTTTCATGAACACTGGAAGCAGGTTGACATGAAAAAGCCGGAGTCCCCTTGAGGAACTCCGGCTGTTAATAAGTTTTTTCTTATTGTCGCTTAGCGACGGCGGCGTAAGAGGCCGAGACCGGCGAGGGCAGCGAGGAAGCTGAAAGAGCTGGGCTCTGGGACTGTTTCGTATTCCAAGGTCATGTAGTCGAAGTTCGACCAACGAGCCGTGGAGCCAGGGTTACTCGAAACGAGCTCGATGTAGTTATCATCGTCAAGACCAGCAGTTGCACCGACGTCACCAAGAGTGAAGGGATTACTGCTGAACCTGGTTCCGATGGTCGCTTGTGTGTGGGAGGCTGAACCGATGTTCACTCCATTCATGTTAATATCGAAGTCGTATTGTCCGGTGCCACTAGCGTTGTCGTTGAGATCCAGCATTGCGAAGGAAAAGGTGAAGACATCAGTGGCAGTGTGGATTTCAGAGAAGTTGAAGTGATACCGGTTTGTGTGGTCACCACCAGTAATGGCACGCTCGACGGCCATTTCGGTGGAACCGACGATGCCAACGGGAGCGTAAGGCCCTCCGGCCACCAGGTTGTTGTAAGCGCCAGCGAAGTAGAAATCATCATCCGCTTGCTGGTTGACGGCCGGACTGTTTGGGTCACCGGGTAGGGGATTGGTTGGGCCATTACCTTCTTGGACGAAGGTGGTGGTTCCAGTGATTCCGTATAGGTTCCACGATTCAACGGCACCAGGCGCTCTGACGCCGGCTCCATCATCGGCTCCGATGATCCATGCGGTGGCACCAAAGCTGGTCGTCGCGCCGAGGGCGAGGAAGCTGAGGGTTGTTAAGATCTTGTTGTTCATGTTGTGTAGAGTTTCTATCTTAAAAATTCCTGTGGAGCAGAAATTTAGGATCAAAAAGACCTAGCAATCTGCTCAATCTGATGCAAATCATTAATTCAAATTTTTTTACTCGATCAGAAGCACGTGGGCTCGAAACTTGTCCTTCGACACTCCTATGGCAACTCATTTACAATCCAATAATAGCCTCCAACGCTGGATGATTCCCGTTTTACTGCTTGTTGCGGTGATCATTGCTCTTCTTTACTTCAAGCCTTGGGCGGGCGGCGGGAAAGTCTCAACAGATCAATTGATCCGGGAAGTCGTTGGGAGCGAGGAGGTAATTCTCGAATTGAGCCCGAAACTGGGTCGGTTATCGCATGGATTGATGAATTTGTCCTTTCCCGACCTGGCATCGGACCGAGCGCTTTTCGTTGAGAGCCCGAGTGTCGTGGACCTTTCTGGTGAGCCAAGCAAACCCGAAGCGCTCACCGAGAAATCAATTGCAAGCAGTAAGGAATTCCCGATTGCCGAGGGAGCTACGACAGTTTCGCGCGGGGAACTCGATCTTTGGCGGCCGCTTTTGGAGCGGGTGGATTATTTTGAGCATTCCGCATTCAAGGTGGTAAAAGGGGAGTTTCTCGGAGACCGGAAAGATGAATTTGAAGGTCTTGTACACTTTTCAGGACTGGCGCGTGAAAAATCCGGAACCTGGTTGGGATTGTCGGGGGATCAGATAGTGAAGTGGGAAAAGAAGGGGGGTGAATGGGTGATTGTGGCCTGGAGGATGGAAAACCTCGGCGCGACGGAAGTCTCACGCCCACTTTTTTCCGATCAGTTGGAAAAGGCAGTGCCAGATCAAGAAGACTTTCTCCGGGCGCGACATTCCATTCATGAAGAGGAGTTGGTGAAATATTACGATAGCGGGAAGAAGCGCACGCGATCGCATGATTTCGCGCCGATCGCGATGAATCAGAAGCCGGCTCTGTCGGTTGTGGATATTGATGGCGACGGGTTTGACGACCTCTATGTCATGGTCCGGATGGGAAAGAATCTCCTTTTGCGCAACCAAGGGGACGGAACTTTCGAAGAGGTTGCGGGCGAGCAGGAGCTGTCTCTTATACACATCTCCGAGCCCACGAGACCGAGGCTGATCT
>CAJXVQ010000149.1 GCA_913060685.1 uncultured Verrucomicrobiales bacterium | reverse complement strand
CCTGAAAGTCTTTCAAGCCATCAAAATCGAAGTCCCCATTGAGCGAACCTCCCTCAATCTCCACTTCGTCCGGGACCCCGTTCAGGTTGAGGTCTGCCATCTCAAGAAAATCCAGCCGTCTCAATTCTCCCAGAATCGGACGAGACACCCGAAAACCGTAGCAGGAGTCAAAGATGGAAAGCAATTGGCCGCCCTTGATCATTTTCACAGTATGGGTTGCCCGACTCGCGATGCTGAACTTGGGGATCTCAATGCGGTAGTTTTCATCGCGGGTGGGATGCGTCACCAGCGCCGAACGCTTGATCTCGAGGCCATTGGCAAAAAGAATGATGCTGGCAGACGCGTCATCAATGACATTGCCATCCTCATCACGGACCTTTCCATAGATGATCGAGACCAGCCCGCCGTTATCCAGGAGTCCACCGGAATCCAGATCGGTTTCGTCAATAAAATCATACCGGGTGACTTCCCCCGCGACTGGCGTAAACGCAAACGAACCGTTCGAGGCTTCCCGAAGATTGCCCTGAGAGTCCTCTCTTTCAATTCTCACAGTATAAGGCGGATTCAAAGTCGGTAGTGAAATCTCAATCCGGTAGTTTTCATCACGCGTGGGGTGCTTTACCAGAGGAGAGCGCCCGATCACGACTCCTTCCGCAAAGAGAACGATGCTGGCTGACGCCTCGTCCAAAGGATTGGCAGTATCGTCACGGACCGTCCCGTAGATCACAGAAACCAGTCCTCCAACAAGCGGAGGGCCTTCAGGATCCAAATTGACGTCTTCAATGAAGTCGTAGCGGGTCACTTCACCCGGCACAGGAGTGAAGGTGAACGCGCCCGGACCGGCTTCCAACAGATCTCCCTGCACGTCTCCCCTTTCAATCTTTACGGTGTAGGGCGCACTTCCCGTGGGAAGTGGAACCTCAATGCGGTAATTCTCATTCCGGATGGGATGCTTCATCAAAGACGAGCGACCGATCTCAGTTCCGTCCGCAAAGAGGACAATGCTGGCTGATGCCTCATCCAGGACATTGGAGTCCTCATCGCGGACATTTCCATAGATGACCGACACCAAGCCTCCGCCATCCGGAGGGCCTTCGGGATCAAGATTCACTTCTTCAATAAAATCATAACGTGTGACCTCTGCCGCGACCGGCGTGAACGCAAATGCCCCCGGGCTCGCTTCCATTAAGTCTCGCTGAACGCCTCCCCTTTCAATCTTTACGGTGTAGGGCGCACTTCTCGTGGGAAGCGGAATCTGAATACGGTAATTTTCATCACGGGTCGGATGCTTCGCCAGGGAGGATCGCCCGATCTCCACGCCCTCGGCAAAAAGAACGATGCTGGCCGAGGCCTCATCCAGGACACTCGAATCATCATCTCGAACGTTTCCGTAAATGACCGAGACCACCTCCCCGCCATCCGGAGGCCCATCAGGATCGAGATTCACTTCTTCGATGAAATCATACCGGGTCACTTCTCCCGGCACAGGAGTAAAGGTGAATGCCCCCGGACTGGCTTCCAACAGATCTCGCTGAACACCTCCCCTTTCAATCTTTACGGTATAGGGCGCACTTCCTGTGGGAAGCGGAATCTCGATACGGTAATTCTCATCACGGGTCGGATGCTTCGTCAGGGACGATCGTCCAATCTCCACTCCCGCCGCCAAGAGAACGATACTCGCAGAGCTCTCATCAAGAACCTCTGAATCATCATTGCGAACGTTCCCATAGATGACAGAAGGAGGAGAGAACTGACCAAAGCCGCTCAGCAATGTCACCAACCAGAGAACGAAAACCTTCATCTTAATTCCCAGCATGGGAGTATGTCCGGAAGAAGATTTTAATATCCTTCACACTCTTTACAAAACGCTCAATCCCTTCATCCGGATTCGCAAGGAGAGCCTGCGCCGGAATCACCAGCTTCCACTCGGAGTTCCATACGGATCGGCCAATAAGGCGACTGTTCGTGAATTCATCAGCGAGAGGCTGCACAAAAAGTTCGGTTTCATCAAAGGCCCGGAAAGCCTGATGGCGCCGTGGCACAAAGTAGTCCTCGGTCAGGCTGGTGTTGCTGTTCCAAACGGTGTTTTGCGACGCCCCGTTCCCTCCAATATTAAAGGGCAGAGGAAGGGCATGATCATGGACCAGCCACTCTCTCACCACGCTGGGGTTCCCATTGATGGACGGAGTCCGCATCGTGTCGTTCCCCACCGGGAGGAAGTAGACATACGGCGTGGCACTCAGTGCATCAGGATGATCGTGATTGGGGGCTTCCGGAGTTCCAAAGTTGCACGTGATGCAGGGATCAATTCCCTTGTATCCTTCGAAGACGATCCCAACCGAATGAATCTTCGTCGAGAAGCTTGTCGAGGAGAACGCCGAATCACCGGCGCGCAGTTCCTTGCCAAAGATGTTCTTGCCATCCTCGATGGTCGTCGGGAAGGAAATGATGAATCCGGGCTGGGGAAGGTTGTTGGCATTGTCGCTCGAAAGCGCGTGAGCCGCGATATCGGAATCGGAACGCAGATCCGCCACCAGACTGGCCTTCAAGGCATCCCGCCACGCATCATCACCATCCGTCGAGCCATCCTCCTTGAAAGGCAGCTCAAAGAACTCCCGACGCAGGCTGACCGTGGTTCCATATTGATCTGGATTATTGATTCCCAGGCGACCTTTCGCGACGTCCCAATCCTGCTCCAGTTGAGCCAGAAGACTGGACAAGCCGGGATCACCGGAAGAGGCCCCGGCAAAGAGAGGTTCGCCTTCAGCACTGACTAGTCCCAATGCCCGGGTTTCGACGATTTTGCTCAGGAAGGCCTGGCCATCCGCGCTTCCCAGCAGACCGGTCTCGTAGTCGTAGGCCTTGGCCGCGAGGTAAGTGTAGCGGGCCGCTTGATCAAAGAGGATCTTATACTGCTCAAGAGACTCGGTCCGGAAGGCCCGGAAAGCGACGTCCCTGATGCGAGAGCCCTGAATAATGGCTGCGGCACGATTCCGGAAAGATTCCCGCTCGGCCTGAACCGTGTCACCATCCACAACCTTGTTCCGATAATTTTCCAAAGCCCGCTGATATTCCTGGAGACTGAGATCAGCATCACGAATCCCGCTAAAGACCGCCTTGTAGTCATTTTGCAAGGCCAGCGCGGCGCTGCGAACCCCGGCATTCTCATTAATCGTCCGCACAGCGGTGTTCTTGGCAAACTCCGCCAAATCAAATCCAACCGAGGTCCCAAACTTGACCACTTTCTTGGTGATTTCAGTAGCACTGATGACGGTATTGCCAGCCACCTTGGAGGCAAGAAGCGCTCCCCGTGCTGCCGAGGTCACGTCATTTGAAAATCCGACCATCCTGGGAAGTGATGTCAAGGTGGCCGCAAGAATCTCCTCGTAGGTCTTCTTGGTGTTGTTCGTGATGACGTCAAAGAGGTCAATTCCCTCAAGAACCCGGTTCACCGTTTTCTTTGTGACACCAAAAACCTCTTCCAGAACGATCACATCATTTCGATCACTGAGCTGATCCCGGAATCTGGAAGCAGATCTTTTGTAGGCAGCTTGAGCAGACGAGAGCGAGCGAATCTTAAGAAAGAAGATTTCTTCCGCAGTCATTACCTGCGCCAGGGCATCCTGGACGGAACCGGTGGAGGCACGTCTGCCTTGCTCGGCCGTTGCGAACTGGTAAGGACCATCGTTGAGATTCATTTCATAAGGAATCGTCCGGAAATAACTCTCATCATCCACTTCGGAAATATTCCCATCAAGGAGGTCATCGATCCCACCGATAAGATTTTGAAATTCGCTGTTTCTCACCGGAAGCTTGCGACTCACCCTTTCGTTAACATCGCTCCCAAACACTTGCTCGCGTGGGTAGACGTAGGGCCTCGTGATAAAAAAGTATTTCGAGAAATCAGGTCCTCCATAATTCTGCGGGTAGGCCCTGCCAGGACCAATATCACCGGCATAGGGAGTCCCGTAAATATCGAGCAAGCGATTGGTAAGGGCCGTTTCCTCCTGCGCTACCGTGAAGTTGTAATCATCAGCCTGATTTTCGACACTTCGCAGGAGCCCGTTGTTCGCAATCGTCCGGGCATGTGCCACAGACAGATTCGCCAAGGCCGTTTTCGCGCGAGCCAGAATCTGATCAAAGTGAGATTCGCCCTCGTCCAATCCGGAAGGTGAAAGATCGAAGAGGAGGCTGTTCTCCGCGAGACCAAGGGCATTGGTCCGATTATTCGCCTGATCAAGATGGCCCTGAATCTCAGCACCCAGCGTAGAGAGTTCATTCAGTTCAGGCACGGATTGCCGGTCGATTTTTTGCAAGCCCTCATTGATCGTGTCTTCTTCGGGAAGAAGCGCGTTCCCCATCATCCAGTGCAGGTAGTTTCCCTGTCCGGCACGACTGGCCCACTGTTCTACTCCCCAGCTTCGGGTCGCCATTGTCTTGGTATTCACCTTCGACTCACGTAGCTCCGACCATCCGGAAGCAGCGTCAGCACTCAGCTGGCGGCGGCCCAGATCGAGGATGCGGGATGAGGTCCGCCCCAGGGCTGCGGCGGCACGCGCCAGACGGCGTTCATCGAGATAATCCACGGTCACCGGTTGACCGAGAATATTGACCGCTTCCACTCGAGGCGTCCAAGTAAAGTCATCATCGGAAAGGAGACGATAGTAATTGGTCAATGAAGTGAGATAGTGACCATAGGCGTCACCGTGTCCCTGCGGATACTGCCGTAGGGCATCGCTCGCATCGATCTTACCATCGGCATCATTACCGGTCTTCTCCTTGATATTATAGTTCAGTGCATAGATCACTTCACCGGCATCGATGCCCCGGGTGAAGTTCCAGAAGAAGCGGTTGTAGACCGGTGAGACACGGACTCCGGGAGCGAGCGAATCATCCCTGCCACGCAAAAGAATAAGTTCCTCATCAATGAGTTCGGGAACTTGTCCTTCAAACGCGAAACGAGAGGTCGCGGTATTCTGAATCGTCGTGCCAATGGAAGAGGGCAGTCCCTGGTCTTGCAGGAGACGCCCCGGATCGACATCCAAAGCAATGAGCGGATTGGAAGCATCTGCGAAGGCCTCATTCCCCACCGCCAGATAGAGATCAGCCAGGTAGCCCGCAGCTAACAAAAGAGCATCATTGGCGGGGCCGTAGTCAGTGGCGGGAGATCCATTAATCGTGAAGCTTATCCCGCGGCGAAGAACTGTTTCATAGATCTCGATGAGACCAGCCCCTCCGACACTGTCGAGCGTGAGCGGGAGATCCCCCTCCCACCGGCCTCCGGCCTGGGTCAGCAAGCTGACATCTGTATTGATGGGATTATTGAAGAAATCAGTGAGGCGCTGGTTGAAGGGATTGATCCCGGCCAGGACCCGCTTGATCCATCCCTCAATGAGCTTGGGCTCGGTCCATTCCGACCAAACTTCTTCAAGAGGATGACCTTCCCCGGCCTTGGGACGATAGCGAAAAATGACGTAATTATCACTCAACGCGATGACAGGATTCAGGCCGCCAAAAATCATGCGGGGCCCCGTTTCATTATCCCCGAAACGGAACCAGGTCACGCCCGGACCACGTGGCACATTTTGAGGTGGCTGACCGTTGGCCGGTGGCGCATAGAACCACTCGTATTCATATTTTTCAGGCTGACCGGCGAAGTCACCGGTAAACTGGGCCGTGACAATTTCCGAAAGAGGATTCGCAGCCGTGAGGGGTTTCACTTCTCCCCGGTAGAGTTCCTCTCCCACCTTGAAAATGCGAATCTCGACCGGATCTCCTTCAGGAGTGAACGCTTTCCCGTTTCCATAAACCAAGGTGACATAGCCTTCACCTCCCCCAATCGCAGCAACCGCATAGGAATCAACCGCGACATCACTGCTGGTGACATTACTGATTTCTCCAACGCCAATCGAGAGATCCTGAGTGACATCCACCTCATAGGTCCCGGGAACCGTCAGGCTGGGCACGAAGGTTTCCATCGTGGTCGAAAGGCCATCAATCGCGTCCTCCCAGGAAGAAGGATCAGTCTCCGCACTCGCGAGTGCCTTGAGCAAAGCCACTTCTTCAAGACTGAGAACATTGAGCAGCACATAGTCCTCTCCAGCTCCAGCTTCGACAAACTCCCCTTCCAGAACAAGACCGCCATCCGTAGGGAGGGTTGGATCATAGTAAAAGCGCTGCTCCAAATGAGGCGGCAGGCCTTCAAAGTAGGTTCGCCCTCCCCGGGTGCTCGTGGAAATCGAAGGAGGAAGCTCCGCCAAAGTAGTCTCGCTCAGGGGATAAATCTTTCGACGGGTTGGGTCGTGAATGATGACACTTTGGGTTTTAGCGGTGAGGTTCTTTGCGATCGATTGCTGATAGAAAATCTCCGCGCTGGTCGCGCCGGCGATTCCGGGAATCTCATACTTTGGCTTTACCAAGGTATCGCCAAAAGGAAGCACCCGTACTAGCGCTGGATTATCGGGAGCACGATCCGGCCAATATGGCGTGTATTGCACGGTCAGAGCCACGGATTGACCACCGTCACCATCGTAACGCGGAGTGGAAAATCCACCACCGCCATCGGGTTCCCGCAAGAAAGGAGTCAGGGTGCCCGAGGGAGGTGCTTCATCACTCCCATCGGTGGCGGAAGGAAAGGAAAAGCCATCAAGTGTGGCGTAGTAATACTTAATCCCAAGCTTCGGGCGCACCGTAAGATTATCGGGATCGTGCGGTCCTCGATAGACCCACTTTTCACCTTTGCGATCTTCGAAGAGGAAGCGATCGTAGCTTGCGAATTCACCACTCCGCGGAGAAGGCAGATTGAAAGGTAGATCGACGGCAAGAGTGTCCACCTCCTCGTTGCGGGAAATGAATTGCCCCGGAGACTCCTCCACCAAAGGAATGGGAAGGAAACTTAAGGGAGCGGGAGCACCCAATTTGCGTCCGGCGACAGCCTCATAATCAAAATCGTAATTCTCATCCGTTCGTAGCACACGGAAGACATCGATCTCCGGGCGCTGGTCGGGCGCCGTATACCGCACCAAAACATAGGGTGAGGACGTCGTATCGGAGAGATTCAAATCATCACGTAAGGCATAAGCGCGATTGCTCGCGAGAATGGCATGTTCCTCATTTGGATTGTAGCCCACGAGCGTGGGGTCATTTTGGGTATAAATGGTCCCGGCTGCTGCTGCTGCATTGAGATCTCCACTACCAGCACCTTCCGCCAACACAATAGCAGGGGCGTCTTGCGGCCAGGCGAGTTCATATCTCGTGAAGTAGGATGGAAAATAGATCGGAGGGAGAGCGAGCCCCTTCCCCTCAGGTGGATCACGTCGATCGAACCACCACACATCCAGCATGTCGTTATCCCCTGCAAGATTCGGGTCCCCCTTCTTAAGTGCGGCATTGACGGGAATCACCGCCCCTGCCTCCGCCTCCGGAATACTGGTCGCGAAGGGATCAATGTATGCCGAGGCATCAATGGCATCCCCTTTGCTAAGATCAACCCAGGCTGCCTCGCTACCCGCGCCCGCGGGCGGGGTGAGCCGCTCCCCGACAAGAGCGGTAAGCACATTATCGTCATGATCCTTGTCACGAAAATTGTCAGCATAACGAGGATCCGTCAAAAATGAATCCAGGACAGACTCAACCCGCACGAACCAGAATTCGCCTTCCGCTCGCAGGAGGATCAAACTCCGGTTGGTCGGATCACTTCCGTCAACCGTGACTTCCAAATCGAGAATGTTATTACGATTTGCCTGACGCCCTTCGGGGTCATCCTGCGAAATCAACTCAAAGGCCACCGCATCATCGAAGATCGGCAGGGTCCCGGGCCCGGAAGTGAGATCACTCGGGCGGATGTTCACCACGTAATCTCCCAAATCTTCCGGCCAATATTGGCGGTAACGATTGAGAAATTTAGGCCACTCCAGGCCGGCAATACTCTCTTCCTTCCAGTAGACCTGGACATCTGCCGGGGTCTTGGTCTCCCGCTGGGCATAATACGAGACCTGTCCATCAACCTCGAACTGACCTGTGAAGAATCCTTCATTCGGATTGGTCGGGAGATTCAAAATTAAAGACGGAGTGAATGCGGCGAGGTTCTCGGTGATTCTCTGTTGGGCATTCGCGAGTCCGAGAGCCCCCTTTGGCAAGGGGTAACTTTGCAGCCCATCCTGCTCCGGGCGCAGCGGGTAGAGACGCTCTCCAATTGGAACGTCAACCTGATAAGGAATGGCATTCTTGACAATATCAACAACCTCAACCCCGATCTGGCGACGCCGGACCGGACCGTTTGTTGAGCGCTGCTCGGCCAAAAATTCCACGAGAATCCGTCCTTCCACATTTGTGGCGGCAATCTTCTTCTGGGTCAGGTCATGCCAGATCGTACGGGTCTCGACAAACTCCTCTGCAGTGGGAGGAATACTCGGATCAGGATCAAAGGCATCGGCACGGTTCACCGAAGATTTCACGGATTCATTGAACGCAAAACGAATCTCCTGCACCTCGCTGGATGCCAGGGATATTGACGGAGCACTGAAAGGAGCCTCCGTCCAAAATATCGTGCGCGGTTCCTGACTGGTTCCCGCGGCGACGAAAACAGTCCGGCTCACAAGGCCATAAATTGCTTCGCTCCCGGCAGTCTGCCCAATCGGATTTGAAGTTCGAAAGTGGATCTCAAGAATTCCTGGCTCGGAGGCGTAAACAAAACCTTCTTTCAGATCTCCATTCTCCTCATCCCCTCTGATAATCTCCAGCCCATCCTTCTCTCCGACCTTGGAGAGCGCATGGGGGCTGTAAAAAAAGCGATCGGAAATCTGAGCAGGGTTGAAAGTCTGATTGATCGCGCTTCCCTCGGTGCGATAGAGGAACGCCCCCTCATCACGTCGAACCGGTTCACGGCGCAGGGATCTCGGATTCCCCGTCGTAAGCTCGGTGAAGCTCGGTGTAGGAGTCGCAATAATATTCCCAATAAAGTAATCTGGAATTGCCCCTGAAAAAGTCCCACCCACAATCGACAGGCCTAGCCGAAGAGTCGCGTTTTTCGGAAACTCAGGCAACGATCCAGGGTAGGCTCCCGGGGAGTTGTCATCATCCGCAACAGACGGACGGGCAATCACCCCAGAAGGTGATGAAAACGAGCCGAACTGACCGGTCGTCGCACTTCCGAGTGCACCACTAAGCCCGGGAATCCCCGCTCCGAGGAGTGGATTGCTCACAGTGGGTTCCACCGTTTCGGCCTGTGCAACAGCTGATAGAACGAGAAGCGAGAAGAGAGCCTTGCGGAGGAGAGACGTCATAATGAAAAGGGTGGGAATCAACAACTCTCCTACTTGGAGGAGCTTTTAGAATTCAGATTGGAGACAGGGGCGGAAGTCAATTTCCTCACGAGAGTTTCCATTTGAATAAGCCGGACATCCATCCCCTCGACCTGTTTTTTAAGGGCTTGCGCTTCTCGATAGATCTCCTGCGTTGCTGAAACGTTAAGCATGGAAATGGCCTCGTAATCCACCATGCGAAAGTCATTGACCTCCCGGCCGTAGACAAAGACCTCGTCTTGATCATCTGTAAAAGTTGTCCGGAAACGCTTTTCTTCTACTTCGAGAACCTCGTAGACATCCTTTGTTTCTTTTGAGATCAAGCGGATTTTCTCACCCTTTTTGAGATCTGTCGCCAGCACGATCCAGCCGTCTTTGATGGTCGCATTCTTAAAAATATCAGGAACGACTCCGGTGGATTTATTGATCGCTTGAGGAAAAACCTCTTCAACCTGCTGGGCGATCACTTTCTTGGAAACGCCAGTCCCTTGGGCTATTGGGTCGATGAAGGTGTAATCGGTAATCTCGATCTTATTGAGCACCGCAAGATCCTTTGACGAATTTGATAATCCTGAGATTTTCTTGATGCGCTCGTCCGAAATTGCGAAATAACCACCAGCCGCCATAAAATCTGAGCAGTAGATGCCCAAAGAAATATCGGATATCTCCCCAAGTCCACCACCGAAAGTAGTCGTTTGGTCCCAAATAGTAGGACTACCCTGAACATTCCAAAATAAACGGTAGGTATCCCAGTAACTTTGACTTGAAAAGGTCTTTTCAACATGGAGCGCCGCTTTCGGATTAGTAGTCCCAATGCCGAAACGTCCATCGTTCGTAATCAACATCCGTTCCGTATTTTGAGTATAGAAAGAAAGCCCCCATTGTCTATTGCCGGCCGTGCGCTGTGAAGAAATCCCTTCAGTGCCGCCGCCAAGCTGGAGGCCGGGAAAGAGGCTACCGGTGTTTGTCGACGAGGGATCAATCGAGAGAGTCGTGGCACTCAAAGTGCCGGTAAAAATAGGGTTGGAGGCTCTCAAAGTGCCTGTAAAAGTAGGGTTGGAAAGCGAGGCCTTGGAATTCAGCTGAGCCTGCAATCCGGACGTCACTCCATTGAGATAATTGAGCTCCGTATTATTGACCACTCCCGTGCCAAGTTTTTGGGCATCCACCGTACCATTGCTGAAGATGGACCCGGTAAGCGTGCCATTCGTAATAGCATTGGCAGCCAAGCCTCCGGGAGCGAGCCCCTGTGCCACAACCGCGACCTCGGATACCTTGGCCCGATACGAGAAGGCATTGGTAAGAATCCCCTGTCGAGGAAGGAACTCAGCACCGCCAACCGGGGTAATTCCAAAATAATATTCGGTTCCGGCACCGTCGGCCAGAGCCGCAGAAAGACCTGCCTTTCCAGACGCCACTCCCCCTCCCAGGGAGATTCCATTTCCAAGAACAATACTGAAGTTCCCTTTAAAAACAGTCACGGTTTGTTTCTCGCCCCAGACCGCATTTACGTCGGTGGGTGACGTGTAGATGCGGAACTCAATATCCCGGTTGGTTGGGGTATCAGGCGCTACGACAGCTCCGTCGTTATCTGTAAGGATTCCCTGGTAGGTCATGCCGTCCGGGACATCTGCGGCGCAGATCCCGACGACCAAGGCAAAAATGAGTGAAGTAAATTTCATGGTTGAGGAAATGGTTGGATTTTAAAAATGAAAATTGAGTTAGGGAGTAACGGAAAGAGATTCAATGGAGCTGACTTTTTTGAGAGCGAAGACTCCCTGGGAACGGAGGGTATCCTTAAAGACGCCATCAACGTCTTCGCGGTAGGTTCCCGAAAGCAAGGTGGTGCCCCAGCCGGGCAAGGTGCCTGCGGCATCCGCCGGAGATTGCGCGTCGAAGGTAAAGGTCAGTCCTCTCGCAATTGTAAATGACTCCTTTCCCGCCCCGAGAGACTCTTTAAAACGGGGCCCAAGATTGTCGTGATCCGGATGATAGGTATGCACAAACGGATTGGTCGGATCATCGTGCGGAGTGGAGACCCCGCCAGAGAAGGACTGGGCGGGACCGAAACTTCCACTCGAAGTCAAAAGCGCCTTGGTATCGAGAGGAAGATGGGCCACCGAAAGGCGCACCGCTTGATCGATGTCAGCCGGATCCAGGAGGCTCTCGTCCATCGTCAGGCCGACAGGATCAGAAACCGGGAGGCCACTCAGAACACCCAGGTAGACGTGCGAGAGGAGGGTCGCCTTGCCCGTGGCATCAACATGCATGATGACCTTAAGCGGATAGGGACGCTGGACTTTGGGGAGAGTGGTGGCGGCCTGGGGAGTCGTGAGGTCTTCAATGACTTCAGGAGCACCCGTGTCGGGATCAAGGATTGTATTACCATCCTCATCACGACGGTAACGCTTGACGATGCTACCGACTTGATCGACCTCGATTTCACCCACCCAGAGGCCGGCCATCGAAGTCTTCTCGGCACTGACCGAAAGGAAAACATCCTGCACCCCATCAACGGTAATCCGCAGGACCGAACCAGAGCGCTGCCCTACTGTCCCGCCAAGAGACTGGCGGTCGACAATCACAGTGAGACGTTTCTTTTCGCCCGGGGCCAAACTGATAACCCGCGGCCCGGATAGTGGAGTGTTGGTTGCCTCCGACCCGAGACGGGTGAGCAAAGGAACTTCTCCTACTAGAGTAGGCTGACCGGATGGTGTCGAAGATGGAGATTCACTACTCACCGAAACCGTCATCACCTCTTCACCAAGATTGCTTAAAAGCAGGCTCGAAGTCTGCCCGGCCTCGCCGAAGTTCAGGTCCGATCCGGATTGCGAGGCAATGTCAAGAGGACCGACAAATCGGGAAAAACCCGAAAGGTTGATCCAGTAGGCTTTATTCCTCTCGATGGTCCCCACCGAGGGATTCACCACCCTGGGATTGGTCCCGGGAGAGATGGCCCCGCCATTGTAACTGAAAATCTCCGCCTCCGAAATGGGCAGACCGGAAGGCTTCAAATAATCGCGGAAACGAGGACCGGTGCCCGTGCCATTGACGGGAAAACCCACCAAATGCGCCCGATCGCTGCGCCATCTGATCTCAGGTAAAGTCGGCTTACCGACCACGGAAAGAGTCTGATCGGAAGCCCCATCTTTCATCCGAACGAGGTATCCATAGTTGGCCTCAAAGCGATTAAAGTCCGACCCGTCGGCATCGCCCTTGATCCAGACGGCCCACTCGCGACCTGTCGGGACCGGAGAGTTTTCATCGAAAAGTCGGGCGTCATTCCCTTCGGGCTGCCAACGCCAAATTTGCTCGACATCAGGAGAGCCCAGAAAGATCTCGTCGAGGGTGGTATGAGTGGCATCCACGAACTGTCTCTTATACACATCTCCGAGCCCACGAGACCGAGGCTGATCTC
>CAJXVQ010000148.1 GCA_913060685.1 uncultured Verrucomicrobiales bacterium | reverse complement strand
GGACAAAGCTGGCGGCGGACACCGAGTTTGAAAGGATGAGCTATCACGATGAGGATGGAGAATTTCCTTCGATTCAGGCGTCGGTCGTTTTTTCAGGAAAGAACCTCAGTCAAAGTATCCATCGCCCGGAAGTCTGCCTCGATGCCCAAGGGTGGCAATTTATGTCTGAGAGTTCTCTGAACTGGGAAGACATCCTGCCAAATGGTGAAGTCCTGCCGGTCAGGAAAATTCTGTGCCGTCGGATTCACCGGCTCATCAAGGAAGAAGGAGAGCAACCGGAGGATGTCATTTTACCGAACGGCGAGAAGGCTTACATCTGGCAAGTTTTTTACTACACCTTCGTGGGTCATGAGAAGATTGTCTCGGGTCACTACGAGCGCACCGGAGAGGACATTAAAGACCGCCTCCTCAAAGGATACGACCAGCGGTGGGCCTATGCGACATTTTCCTCCTTGATCACCAAAAAATTGACAGACCAAGGGATTTCATACGGGCCGGGCGCTTCATTGGATGAAGGGCAGACGGAAGAACACGTTCAGGCCTTTTTGAAACGCCTTCTTCCAACCGTCATTTCCGACCCTGGAAAGGGTCAAGATGCCTCATTGGATAAGGGTGGAAATCTTGGCTCATGAAGGAACGGGGGGCGAAACAACATTTTTCGATTCAGGTGCTCCAGGTTTTGGATGCCTCGCTGATTTGGTTGTCCTTTGCGATGGCCTCGTGGGTTCATGGCCCTCTGCGGAGTCTTCTCGGCATGTCGGAGCTGGAAGCCGGTGGCTTGGCGGGGATGACCTGGGTCGTTTTTATCGTCGTTCCTCTCACCCCTCTGGTTCTGGAGCGCTTTGGGCACTACGACCGGCTCCTGAGCAGGCGTGGTGTTGATAATTTGAGTATCCTGCTACGAGGGATGTTGACGGTGATGTTGATCATCGGGATTGTCACGGTTTTTGGAAAGATCTGGGATACCCGGCGATTGGTGCTTGGTTCCGGAATTTTCCTGAGCTTCTTGCTCCTATGGCTTCGGAGCCATTTTACCAGCCGGATTTTGCGGGCCCGTGCGGCGTCGGAGGGTCTTCTGGAGCGAGTCGTGTTGGCGGGGGGACTTCAAGAAACCGAAGATTTTCTCAAAGAACTGGATGCCGATGTTCTGGAAGCCTGGAAAGTCGTGGCTCACTTTGATTTGAATTCCAAGACAGTGGAAGACCTTGATGGTCTGATCAAAAGAGAGTCCGTCCAGCGGGTGGTTTTTTTAACAGGTCATACCGAATTTGATCGCGTGGCGCGAGCGGTGGAGGCCTGCGAGGTGCAGGGTGTGGAGGCATGGATCAGGGCTTCGTTTTTACGGACCCAGGTGGCTCGCCCCAGTTTTGATGCAATTGGAGGGCAGCCAATGTTGGTGTTTCGATCCACTCCCGAGCTTTCGTGGCAGCTTTTTGCCAAGAAGCTTGTCGATATTTTCGGGGCTTTGACGGCAGTGATTCTTTTTTCTCCGTTTTGGATCGCGGCCATGATCGGAATTCGTCTGGCCAGTCCGGGCGCGCCGGTATTTTATACCCAGGAAAGGGCCGGGCTTTATGGCAAGCCGTTTCGGATCTACAAATTTCGGACGATGATCCCCGATGCCGACAAAATGCTCGATCGGATTAAGGAAGAGCACGGGAATGAGGTGGATGGCCCGGCTTTTAAGCTCGCCTCGGATCCTCGAATTTTTCCATTCGGTCAGTTTTTGCGGAATTACAGCATCGATGAGCTCCCCCAGATGATCAATGTGCTCAAGGGGGAGATGAGTTTGGTCGGGCCAAGGCCCCTCCCGCTTCATGAGATTGAAGCGATCGAAAAGTCGTCACACCGGCGTCGCTTGAGTATGAAGCCAGGGATCACGTGTATTTGGCAGATCAGTGGTCGCAGCGACATCACGGACTTTGATGAGTGGGTGAAACTCGATTTGGAATACATCGACCGTTGGTCGCTTTGGGAAGATTTTCGAATTTTGTTTAAGACCATTCCGGCAGTCTTGTTTAGTAAAGGGGCACGATGAGCAGGTTATTGAACATTGCGTTGTTTTTGGGGGCTCTCTCTTTCGCTGTGATTGGGGCGACGGGAGTGGATTTGGTCGGGAGTCGGACTGGCGTCGGGCTCATCGGTTTGGGGGTATCGGGTATCCTGCTTGCGATGGCCCGATTGGTGAAACCGGAAATCGGAGGGCGGCTTTGGCTGATGATTTTGGTGCTTTTGGGGGGAGGGTATTTTATCTGGCGAGCGGTGGCGGCAGGGCCCGTGGGTCTGGCGGTGCCCGATCTCATTTTGATTCTGCTTTTTTTGGGGATCTATCTTTCTGTGTCATCGTCGGGGAAAGGGGCAAGGCAGTTTTGGCTTTCACTTTTGGCCGTGCTGGCGGTGGCCAACGTTGGCGTTGCGGTGGCCCAAGCCGCATCCGGGAACACTTTCCATGTCTGGCAGGCAGCTCCTGAGACTGGGAGGTTTACGGGAGGATTGTTTGGTCACTACAATGCCTTCGCCTCCTTTCTGAATGGCTCGGTTTTCTTTTTTCTCTCCTATTTGTTTTTCGGTCGGAATCTGCTTTTGAGAAGTGGATGTGGTCTTCTGAGTGTGGGATTGATCGTCGCTCTTGTCCTGAGTGGTTCCCGCGGCGGTTGGGTCTCGTTTGTCATCGGAGGCGCGATCTGGATGGTTTTGGTTATTCTTTATCTGGTGCAGCGTAAGAGCAGGATGGTGGGTGTGGCCTCAATCGCTCTGGTTGTTTTCGGAGTCGGGGGCGTGGTGAGTTCGTTCTGGGTCATTCAAAAAATCACCGATAAACGAATCGAGACGTACAACAAAGAGACCGGTCGATCTGCGACCGGTGGGGTGAGGGATGGCGGGAGATTGGCTTTCCAGCAAATGGCCTTTGAAGTGTTTCTTGATAATCCGGTTGCCGGAAAGGGTCCGCGCGCCTTTTCCTATCTCGCTCTGGAAAAATGGGATCCCGACTCGTTGGAACTTTGGATGGGGGACCCTGAGTTTGCCCATAATGAATACCTCCAGGTTCTTTCAGATTACGGACTGATTGGCTTTCTTGTCATCATTCTCCTTGTTTTCGTTCACGGGGTGCTTGGTGTGACGAGTTCCTTGAAGGGAGATCAAGGCGATCCGGTGCTGTCCATCTGGCAGGTGGGCGCGGCAGGTGGATTGGTGGCCGTCCTTTGCCAATCCTATTTCAGCTTTATCTTTCACTTCCCCGCTTGCGTGGCGTTGGTGGCTCTGCAACTGGGGATTCTGGTCTCGCGACCGGTTTCGACATCACGGACAGCGACTCCTGCCAATGCTCCAGGGCGGGTCGTTGGACTATTGGGGATGGGCTTGGCGGCCGGACTTATTTTTCTGGGATGGAACCTTTCCCGATCCTATCTGTTGGCTGTGAAGGCCGGTCAAGAGCCGGCCACTGCGGCCACGAATGATGATCTCTTGGAAGGCTTGGACGCTTTGGAGGAAGCCGGGAAGCTGGGTTGGGATCCTAAGATTTACGAAGTCGTGGCGCGACGCGCCATGTTTGAGGCCAATGCCGCAGTCAAGCGAAGCGAGCCTGAAGAGGCGAAGGTTTTCAACCTGCGAGCAAAGGCCGCCCTTGAAAGCGCCTTGAAATTGAATCCCCATTTTTCTGCTGCGCTGGCGGGCCTGCCCCGGGTGGAAGATGCCCTTGGAAATCACGCGGCCGCTGAAGAGGGTCATCAAAAGGCAATGAAGGCGATTTGGGCTCGCGAGAATTCCTTGCGGCCACATTTTCACGCCGCGCGGAGTTCCTATCTGCAAGCCTTCAAGTCTGACAACGATGCTCAAGCCCTCAAGTTCCTGCGTGAGGCAGAGCGGAGAATGTTGAAACGCCGTGAGATTTTGAATAAATTCCGGGAGCTTCCCTGGGAGAAGGAATTTCGGCTCGAGTTTGAGGCCTGGATTGCCTCCCACGAGGCGCGGCGCCTCTTCCTGCACGGAAATGACGTTTGGATGAATGCCCGACCCCGAAATCCCGAGTTGGCTTATGCGTTGCTGCTTGAGGCGCAGAAGCGATACCAGCTGGCGGAAAAAGTGGTGAGCGATAAAGAACCTCGCTGGGACAAAGAGCTGAAACAGCTTGAAACCAATCTTGGCTACCTCAAAGCGGGCCAATTTCGCCCTGCCCCACTTACCGGGGAACAGATTGAAGAGGTCATTGCATCGGAAGCGAGTCTTGATTCCGCACCGCCCACCCGCTAAGCCTCTCCCCAGATGATTTCCAACTTCGGCATGAAACTTTTTTCGGGCACCGCCCACCACGCCCTCGCCAGTGACATCGCCGATTACCTGAAGTGTCCCCTGGCGGACGTCAGTGTGACGGCCTTCCCGGACGGTGAGACCTTTGTGAAGATCAACGAGAATATTCGCGGCGAAGACGTTTACATCATCCAACCGACCTGTCCGCCGACGAATCATAACCTCATGGAGTTGATGATCATGGTGGATGCGGCCAAGCGCGCCAGTGCCGGGAGGATCAATGCGGTCATTCCATTCTTTGGATATGCCCGTCAGGATCGCAAGGATCAGCCCCGCGTTCCCATCACGGCGAAGCTCGTGGCTGATCTTTTATCCGCCGCCGGAGTGGACCGGGTGGTCACCATGGATCTCCATGCCGCCCAGATTCAGGGATTCTTTAACATTCCGGTCGATCACCTCTACGGGAAGCCGATCATCATCCGCGCCATCCGTGAGCGCTTTGGTGATCAATGCGAGAACCTCACCGTGGTTTCGCCGGATGTTGGTGGAGTCAAAATGGCCCGCGCTTACTCTGATGCTCTCGGCGCGCGCTTGGCGATTGTGGCCAAGCACCGGGTCTCAGCCACCGAGGTCGAGGCCATGCAGGTCATTGGCGACGTCAATGGCCGGGATGTCGTGCTCGTGGACGACATGACCGAGACGGCGGGCACACTCTGCGCCGCCGCTGAAATTCTCAAAGCCCAGGGTGCGAACCGGATTTTCGCGGCCGTGACCCATGCCGTTATTGGTGATTTGGGCCATAAGCGTATCGAGGAATCTGCCATTGAGGAGGTCATCACGACCGATTCCACACCGGTGACCAAGCGGGGGAAAGTCAACCCAATCTCCATCGCCGACATCTTTGGAGAAGCCATCGACCGAATTCATAATGAAAAATCTGTCACTTCTCTCTTTGACATTGACGCTCCGTCCGTGTAACCAACCGCCCCGCGCGTGATCTATCGCGGAAAAATCAACCCATCCATACCATGGCGAAGACCCAAACTCTCAAAGCTGAAACCCGCAAGCGCACCGGATCCGGTGTCCTCAAGCAAATGCGTCGTGAAGGCTCCCTCCCCTCCGTCATTTACGGCAAGGGCTCCGAAAACATTAATATCAAGGTTAACACCAAGATTCTCACCGATATTCTCGCACACAGTGCTTCGGAGAGTATTCTCGTTGATCTGGAAATCGATGGTGGCGCTTCACAGACAGCTTTCCTCCAGTCCACCCAATATAACCCGCTGAGTGGTCATCTCGTTCACGCCGATTTTCTGGCCGTGACCGAAGGGATGAAGATCAGCGCTTCCATTCCGGTCGAAGTTCACGGCGAGCCTGTTGGTGTTAAAGCCGGCGGTATCGTCGAGCAGCTCATTCGTGACCTTGAGATCTCTTGTTCTCCGAAAGACCTTCCTGAGAAGATCGAAACAAGCATCGAGCACCTCGAAGTTGGTGATTCCCTCACCATCGGTGATCTCGTGATTCCTGAAGGCGTCGAAGTGGTCCTCGCTCCCGACGTCCTTGTCGCCATCGTGAACGAGTCCCGCGTCACCAAGTCCGAAGGCGGAATTGAGGGCGAAGAGGGCGAAGATGGTGCTCCCGCTGCTGAAGGCGATTCTGCCGAGTAAGCCATTGCTTCAAATTTCAAAACGCCCGGCGCCTCGTGCTCCGGGCGTTTTTCTTTTCCATGACGGAAGGGAAGCCTTACCCTCTGCCTGTGAGCCTCAAATGCATCGTCGGTCTCGGAAATCCCGGAGAAAAATATCTCAATACCCGCCACAATATCGGGTTTCGAGTCCTCGATACCTTGGCTGACCGGGCGGGGAAGAAGTTCCAGTTCGAGTCCAAATGGGAAGCCAAAACCTGTAAGGTGGATGATGTCCTGCTGGTCCAGCCGATGACCTATATGAATGAAAGTGGCCGCGCGATTGGCTCGCTCGCTCGTTTTTTTCGCTGGGCGCCGGAACAAATTTTGGTTGTCTTTGATGATGTTTCCCTACCGCTGGGAAATCTCCGCTTTCGGATGAACGGTGGTCACGGAGGCCACAATGGTGTGCGTTCACTGCTCGCCCATCTTCCCGCTGACAACTTTGCCCGCCTAAAATTGGGCATTAGCGGGTCCAGTGGAGAGCAGCTTGTGGGGCATGTTTTAGGCACTTTTACGACGGCGGAACGCGAACTCGTTGAAAACACGCTTGCAAGAGCCGCCGATGCTGTTCAGCTTGCCGCTTCGAGTGGTCTTGAAACGGCCGCAAATGAGTTCAATACCCGAACTCCAAAGAAACCGAAAAAACAAACGGAAGAAGATGAATCGCAAGTACGAGGGCATGATCGTCCTGAACACCCAGGGAACGGAGAGCAGCATTGATGATCTCGTCAGCACTGTTTCCAAAGAGCTCGAAGAAGAAGGCGCCAAGCTTGATGAAATCAAGCAGCTCGGTCGCAAGAAGTTTGTCTACAATGCACGCAAGCTCGATGGTGGTCACTACGTGAACTACATTTTCGAAGCCGAAGCCGATGTCATCGACAAGGTTCAAGCTCGCCTTAAGCTTAATACCTCGGTGCACCTTCAGCACTACCAACGCCTTTCCTAAGCCCCAACCTCTCACTCGCTCACGCCATGGCCAACGTTAACAAAGTCATGCTTCTCGGGAATATCACCCGGGATCTTGAAGTCCGCTACACTCCCAAGGGAACTGCGGTTTGTGATCTGGGAATGGCCGTGAACCGGATTCGTACCGGTGACAACGGTGAGAAGATTGAGGAAGTCACCTTTGTCGACGTCACCCTCTGGGGGCGTCAGGCCGAGCTGGCCGGGCAATACCTCGCCAAAGGACGTTCCGTCTTCATCGAGGGACGCCTTCAGCTTGACCAGTGGGATGACAAGCAGACCGGCCAAAAGCGCCAGCGTTTGCGCGTAGTCGGCGAGAACATGCAGTTTATCGGCGGTCAGGGCCAAGGTGGTGGCGGCGGAAACCAAGGTGGCGGAGGATCTCCGCCGGCCCAACAATCCGGTCCACCCCAACAGTCTGCTCCGCCCCAGCAATCGTCACCGCCTCCTTCGAATCAAGGTGGTGCTGCCGCTGCAGATAGCTTTGATAACGACGACGACGATATTCCGTTTTAGGATTGATCGTGTCCATTTTTTCAAAGGAGCCACTTTTTAAAAGTGGCTCTTTTTTTATGAGCTACCCGGGCTTTTGCCAGGGCACCGAACCTCCGCGTTGAATATGCGCGCGCATTGCCGTGGCAAGTTCGCGGTAGATTTGCGCTTGCCGCTCCGCGAGATCGGTGGTCTCGAGGGGATCTTTCTCGAGGTCGAAGAGTTCCCATGGCCCCATCGGTGAGTTTTTGACCAACTTCCACTTGCCCCGTTTCATGGCCCAGGAGACCTCGCCCATGTATCGGAGGTTTCCCTCGCGACGTGTGAAAAAGAAATCACGTTTTTCGGCAACTTGCATTCCGGTTTTGAGCAGGGTGAGAAAGGGGCGGGCGTCCAGGCCTTCCTCAGGCTTTCCCCCGGCGGCTTCGATAGCGGTCGAAAAGATGTCCATGGTGACGGCCGTGAATCCGGTGGAGGCAGGTTTGATGACTCCGGGCCAGACGGCACAGGCGGGGACGCGAATGCCGCCTTCATACATGTCTTGTTTCCCTCCGCGGAGGTTTCCGCAGTTTCCGCCCACGTTCGTTTGTCCTCCGTTGTCGGAGACGAAGAAGAGGAGGGTGTTTTCCCACTGGCCGTTCTCCTTGAGCGAGGCGATGACCTTGCCGATGCCATCGTCCATGTGCTCGATGAGGGCCACGAGCTTGGCGCGCTTGTCATCGATGCCTTCCTCACGGGCCACTACCTTGGCCAGCCAATCCTTGGGCGGCTGGATGGGCGTGTGAGGCGCATTGTAGGCGAGATAGAGGAAGAAGGGCTTGTCTGATTCCTTCTTCGCTTCGGCTCCGAGGTAATCGATGGCCCACTGCGTGAAGATATCGGTGGCGTGCCCTTCGGGATCGACCTTCTCCTGATTGAGGCGCATGTAGTGTTGCCCGTGACGGAGGTGCTTGTAGTAGTCATCCATCATGTCGCCGAGGAAACCATGGAAGTGGTCAAAGCCGCGGGTGTTGGGATGCGCCTCCTCATCCAGGCCAAGGTGCCATTTGCCAATCGCGGCGGTGGAGTAGCCTTCCTTTTTGAGAGCCTGTGGCAGCATCGTGGCCGTCGGAGAGAGATAGCCCCAATTGTCCTCCGGCTTGGTCCGGATGACCCCCGGGACGCCCACCAGTTCCTGATACTTGCCAGTGAGCAAGGCGGCCCGCGTCGGCGAACAAACCGGGCAGTTCGCGTAGAAGTTGGTAAAGCGCAAGCCGTTCGCCATCAGCGCATCGAGATGCGGGCTCTTGAGGTCTTTGGCTCCGTAGCAGGAAAGGTCCCCATAGCCGAGATCATCGGCTACGATCACCACAATGTTCGGCTTCTCCGCAGCCGAAGAAGAGACCACGAGAGCAAGAAGGAAAGAGAGAATCAAGCGCATGAATAATCATTAAATGGCGAACACTAAGAACCCAAGATAAACCGTCTGCGTGACTTCAGTTAATCCACAAAATTACGACCTTGCCGTCAGAGTGCTAGCCTCATCAATCCAATGACGAGCTGACATCTTCTTTTTTTTCAATGAGCGATTCATAAATGACACGGCGGCTTCACTCTTGCGTCGCAATCTGGAATGACCTTGGCCTTCAGCCAACTTGAATTTGGTTGGGTGGACCCAGCCAGTTTGGCTGGGCTGATATGAGGTTGGCCTTTGGCCAACAGGGTGTGAGGAAGGTGGTGGGCGTTCTCTTGGCCAAGGGCCATATTAATACCAGCCCCACGCAACGCGTGGGGTTTTAGGTGCAGAGAAAAGGGTTCGCTGAAGGCGAACGTGATAAGCTAGTCCCAGCAATAGCGTTCATCGAATTCGACGCGGTATTTTTGGCAGAGGGATTGGGGCATCTTGGGGGAGGATAATAACGTTGGCCTTCAGCCAACCTGGTTGATGGATGCAAAAACCCAGCCCGATGGGCTGGGCTGGTATTAATTTGGCCTTTGGCCAATAAGACTTGGAGAGGAGCCCCACGCATTGCGTGGGGCTGACATTAATTTGGCCTTTGGCCTTTGGCCTTTGGCCAATTGGTTGCGTGGTCGGTTTTACTTGTGATCGGCAGGGCCGACGAGTTCGACGAAGTTGCCGTCGGGATCCTTGACGACGGTGAGGGCGACATTGCCGCCGGGGATGAGGGCAGGTCCTTTGGCGAGGACTTTCACGCCGGCTTTCTTGAGGCGCTCAAGGGCGACCTTGGTGCTGTTGACGTGGACGGTGAGGTAGCTGAAGCCGAGGCTGCTGGTGATGTAGGTTTGGTCACTCTTTTTGCTCTTCTCCATCGCGGATTGCATGAGCTTGATGGTGGTCGCGCCCTTGCCTTTGCCGAGAGCGAGTTTCTTGATGACGATTTCCTCGCCGGCGCTGAGGCCGGATTCCTTGGTGACTTCCTTGGCAGCAGTGAATTCACCGGTGGCGGTGAAGCCGATGGCCTCGGTGTAGAACTTCATCGATGCGTCGAGGTCGCTTACGACGATTCCAAGATCGATGGTGGCGGTGCGGAATTCCGATTCATCGGCTGAGGCAAATGAAAAGAGAAGGGAGAAAACGGCGAGAATACTGAGTGGTTTTTTCATGGGCGGGTATTCTTGATTGAATCAGGATGGGGTGGCCAGCCTGAATCTCCTTTTTGGCTTAGCGCACCGGATTTAGCGGGCTGGTGCGCTTGGCGAGGATCATGCTGAAGGCGACGAGGAATCCACCAAGAGCGAGCCCCCATCCGGGCGATTCTGTTTTGAGGAGAAGGATGGCTTCGAGGACGCCGCAGACCGGGATGAGAAAGCGGTAGCTGGCGAGCAGGGTGACGGGAAAAAGAGTTGAGAGATGATTCCAGATACTGAAGGCGGTGGCGGAGACGAAAGCGAGCCAGAGGGTGGCGATGATGACGATGAAGTCGAACATGTCCGGGAGGGCGTGCAGGGCACCTGCGCCAATGCCTGCGAGGCCAAGGCCTCCGAAAAAGAGGGAAAGACCGGTGGCATTGACGGCGGACATAGTGGGTTTGAGGTGCGAAAAGATGATGAGGGCGAGAGCGCCGCTCCCGGTCGCGGTGATCATGTAGACTGCGCCAAGGATCGGATCGCCCGCCCCTGCACCGGGTTTGTAAATAGCGAGGGAGACACCAATTCCTCCCAAAACGAGGCCGAACCATTGTAGCCGGGAAGGCCAAGGTGTTTTTTGAAGCAAGGGCGCGAGAAGCATCCACCAGAAGCTCCCGGTGGCAACGAGCAGGGCGGTGAGGCTGGCGCTCGAAACCGAGACGGATTGATAGAAGAAGACGTATTGGATGAAGGTCTGGGTGAGGGAGAGTCCGGCAATCAGAAACCACGGGGTGGCCCGGATTTCGCCTTTGAGGTTTTTGCTGACGACCAAAAGTCCACCACCCGCGAGAATAAAGCGGACCCCGGCAAAAAGGAAGATCACGGGGAGGGATCGCTCGAGGCCGTTTGCGTCCCAGTGTTGGTAGACCGTCTTGATGGCCGGAAAGGCACTGCCCCAGAGAAGCGAGCAGATCAGGACCGGCAAAAGCGGGCTTTTACGTGAAAACACAGGGGAGTCATCGGTCCGTCCGTGCGGAAAGGGAAGCTAATTTCAACCTCCTGCCACGAGCCACCAGGAAACCGCCGATGGCTCCGCCGAGGTGGCCTTCCCAGCTGATGCTTTCTGCGCGGACGGTGTTGGTGGGAAAGAGTCCTCCAAGACTTCCTCCGTAGAAAATAATGACGAGAATTGAGAGGAAGATGGTGGCCGGGGTTCGTTGGTAAAAGCCGGAAGCCAGCAGGAATCCGATGTATCCGAAGACAAGTGAGCTGGCCCCGATATGATTGCTGTTGGATTGACCGATGAGCCAGACGAGGACTCCGCCGACGAAAGCGGCAGCGAGGGAGACGATCATCAGATCCCGCCAACCAAAGGCGAGAATGGCGGATCCCAGGATCATGAGTGAGATGGAGTTTCCAAGAAGATGGCTCCAGCCGGCATGAAGAAAGGGAGCGAAAATGAGTCCTTCAAGGTGTGAAAAACTGCGCGGTTGAATGCCGTGGGTTTCCAGCGTGTTTCCGAAAAAGATGCGATCCGCTATTTCGATGGCCCAGAGGAGAAGGACGAAGCAGCCGAAGCCCCGCAAGCGTTCCGGGTAGGATGGAGCCGGGGAGTGGGTGAGGTCTTGCATGGAGGAGAGAAGGTTGGCTCGAATCACAGGCGCCGCTAGGAAAAAGGTGAGAGCCTGACTTCGATGGGCTCTGGCCGGAGCGATTAAAAACTCGTAATTCATATCGATTTTTGCAGATTGCCGCTGTGAGAATGATTGGATTGAGCTATCGCCTGCTTGCGGCTGCCCTGCTTTGTTTTTCCCTGAATGCGGGTGGACAAACGGCACCTGCACTCAAAATTGAAATTCAGGAGGAGACTTTTTTTTCAGAAGAGACCCTTGCCTTTCAGCTCGATTCCTTTGGCCGCGCGGAGGTTTGGATTCTCCAGTCTTCGACGAACGGGAAAGATTGGGACGATCTGGTCTTTCTCAATGGCGGGCTTGGCAACGGGGGTTTTGGCGTCAGTTTTGATCGTAAGGCGCTTGCGGGTGAGGCCTTTGAAAAGGTGCTTTTCCGGGCGGTAAAGCAAGACCAGGACAATCCAACTTATCGCGATTTTTTGGCGGCGAAGATGAGATGGAGGGAAGCCGGTTATGACAACTACGCCTATGTCGTGAAGTCGAGCCGGGGTATGACCGAATATGAAGCCCGTTATACCGTGGTGAATGGTGAGGTCACGGAGGTGGAGACGACTTCGGCTTTTCCTCCGGGGTTGGAAGCTCCGGCTAATCGGACGATCGATGGTTGGTTTGACCAGGTGGAGTCCGCGATTGAGCAGAGGGCGGCAAGCGTCGATGTTGATTGGAACGCAACGAGCGGCTACCCCGAAAGCGGTTTTATCGATCTGTTTTTAAATCTCTCTGACGAAGAGCAAAGCTGGACGATCTCTGAATTGATCCCCCTCAGCCCGGCGTCGCAGGAATTCCTGGCAGCTCGTGAACTCTGGCGGGAGGCCGCGATTCCAAAATACTCCTATGCGCTGGTATCCAGCAGTCGCGGTGGTTTTTATGAAGTCCGCTACACCGTGGAGAATGGTGAGACGATAGGGATGGAGATCATTGTCGAACCGCCTTCATTTGTCACCGTTCCCGATTCGGTCACGATGGATGATTTGTTTGACCGGGTTGCGGACGCGTTTTCAGTCGGTGCGTTTTCAGTCGATGTGGATTGGGACAAAACTCTGGGGTATCCTACGAGGGCGGCGATTGATTTTGATGAGCGTATTGCAGACGAAGAGCAATACTGGAGTACTAAAGATTTTGTCGTACTTGATTGAGTCCGGCTTTGGATTGCGCGAGTGTCTGAAGACTGTCTCTTATACACATCTGACGCTGCTGACGATCTACTCTG
>CAJXVQ010000147.1 GCA_913060685.1 uncultured Verrucomicrobiales bacterium | reverse complement strand
ATAAGAGACAGACTCAGGGATGACCGGTTCCCTCAAAAACACCTTTCCGACGAAGCTCTCGCCGCCAGGATCACCGTGCTCGCTGGAGAAAAGCTACAAGCTCCCCGCGACCCCAGGGTGATTGAATTCATCCAGCTCCTCCGCGAATTTGGAATGCGGGATGAAGTGGCCGCCTTTGCCCTGATTGATCACCTCTCAAAGGATCACCCCGTCAAGGTCCTGGAAGCCCGCATGGCCATCGCAGGTGGCTGGGCGCAGCGTGACCCAGGAGCTGCCTCGAGAGCTCTTTTGACAGAAGGAGCCATCCTTCCCTCAAATTTCCGCCAACAGACGCAGGTCAAGGACTGGGACATTCCCCTCCCCAATCACCTCGCCATCATGCGACAGGCTTCCTCCATTTTCAGACGATGGCAGGAAGAGGAGCCTCATGATCTCGCCCGGTTCGCCCAATCACAGCCGAAAATTTGGGATCTCGATCTTAAGCAAGAACTCTCTAAATTCATGCCATTGAGGGACCTGCGCCAGTCCGATTCAGATCCGATCGTCAATCGCAATAGTATCGATGCCATTCTCAATAACCCCAACCGAACAGCCCGGGCACACTCCTCCATGGGGCATGAAATCTACGGCAAGGTTCCCGAGGGAAGCGAGCCCGCCTACACCTTCGAAGAATGGGCCGCTCGAAACCCCGAAGAAGCCCGGGTTGCCCTTTCCTCAGCGGAAAACTGGCGGGAAAGCTATCTCGTCGGACTCTCACGGATCGACCGGGATTACGTGAACCTTCTGGACCTGGCTCCTCCGGAGAGACGATACCAATCCGCCCAAGCTCTGATCAATCACAACAATCAAAGCTTCGGCCGCGATATCTGGCCGCTCGATGGACGGGAGTCGACCTGGCAACTCAGCCAGGGGGTGACCAAACAAGCCGTCCTAGAAATGATCAACGAAGGATCCTTTACCACCGACGAGAGAAGCCAGCTCAAGGAGCTCGCTCAACTTGGAGTGACCAAACCCGTGGTCGAGGGAGTGATGGGAAAATTCTTCGATCCCATCATCTCCAATCTAAAAGCTCGATAGTCATTCCTGATCACAAAAAAGACCCGACTGATCACTCAGCCGGGTCTTTTGAAAAATCAGAGAGTCAGGGAATCCTAGAGGGAGTCGCCGAGCATCTTCATGGCATCACCAGCGCGGTTGGAGTAACCCCACTCGTTGTCATACCATGAGCAGACTTTCACCATATTGCCGCCAATGACGGTGGTCAGGCCACTGTCGAAGATGGAGCTGTGAGGATCGCCCACGATGTCCTGAAGGACGAGAGGCATCTCGCTGTAGTGAAGGATTCCCTTGAGAGGACCTTCGGCAGCTTCCTTGAAAGCGGCGTTGATCTCTTCGGCGGTGGCCTCGGAATTGAGCTCAGCGACGAGATCGGTGAGTGACCCGGTCGGAGTTGGGACGCGGAAGGCACCTCCATTGAGCTTACCCTTAAGTTCGGGAATCACTTCACCAATGGCACGAGCCGCGCCCGTGGAGGAAGGAATGATGTTCACGGCTGCCGAACGGGCGCGGCGAAGGTCGCCGTGAGGAGCATCAAGAAGACGCTGGTCACCGGTGTAGCTGTGAATGGTGCTCATGAAGCCGCGCTTGAGGCCCCACTTGTCATTGAGAACCTTCGCCAGAGGAGCGAGGCAGTTCGTGGTGCAAGAGGCATTGGAGACGATGTGGTGGTTGGCCGCATCATACTTATCATCATTGATACCGAGACACATCGTGAGGTCGGGATCGGTCGCGGGAGCGGAAATAAGCACCTTTTTGGCACCGGCGGTGATGTGCTTGGTCGCACCTTCACGGCTGGCGAAGAATCCAGTCGACTCCAGAATGACGTCGGCATTCCACTTAGCCCAAGGAAGATTGGCAGGATCACGCTCGGCAGTCGCGTGAATCTTGTGTCCGTCGACAATGATGTGCTCCTCGTCATAGCTGACTTCGCGAGCAAACTGGCCCTGCGAGGAATCATACTTGAGAAGGTGGGCGAGGGTCTTGTTGTCGGTGAGATCGTTGATCGCGACGACTTTTTTCAATTCGTCGTCGGTCATTGAACGAAGCACCATCCGGCCGATGCGGCCGAATCCGTTAATTGCGTAATTTGCCATGAGTCTGTCCTAGGGAATATTAAGGTTGGGCGTCTTCCCAACCTGTCTGGCAGGAAAACGGCGGCATTATGCAAGGAAGCCCCTCCCCGTCAAGGTTCACGCGCAATCATTCCCTGAAGCGTCTTTCCCGACCAGTCATCCGGACACACAAACGGGCCAAGCTTCCCGAATCAGGAAGAATGGCCCATCACGTGATCGCAAGCTGCGATCGATCAGGAAATCCTTATCATTTAGACTTCGGAAGGCGGGGCATGGGCTCCGGAGTGTAGTGAAATTTCACCGCAGCTTTCCCCTTTTCAGGGATCGCTTTGTAGAAAAAACACTGAACCCGTTGATTCGTAGCAACTTTGATTTGGTTTTCCCAAATTTGCTTCTGACCACCGGCGGCAGTTTGATATCCCACTTTGATAAGATTCACGCCCAGTTCCACATCCTTGATGCTGGTCCTACCCGGTGCGATGCCAAACGGTCGCTTTCTGGGTCCTCCAAGTTGCACAATCACGACTTTATCTGAAACATTCACAAAGCGAATCTTACTGGAGGGAAAGGCGGAGGCATCATCCTTCAAAAGGAGCATTTTGGGTTTTTCCCACAGCATCGAAGCAGGATCGGCAAAAAGAACGCCCAAACTCAGGGGAGCTGCCGGTGCAGCCGTCCGCAACAAATTGGGAGACTCCGGAGCTTCTCCTTTTTTAAGTAATAAGCCCGGGGTTCCGGCCTTCATCTTCTTAAGACCGGTCATCGTCCGGAGGGTTAAGGCAAATGGGACAACTTCGCCACCGGAGACCATACAAACCGGATTAGGAGGCATTGTTCCCGGAGGGGGTTCCTTGCCCTGGCGAATTCCATCGATCAGCTCTTCTTCCCAGGTTGGAAGATCGCCCAGAGAAAGGAAACGGAGATATTTGGGGGCCTCGTCCTGCGCCATCGCAGAAGGAGAGAGCGCACAAAGGCTGAGAACAGTGAGAAGGATTTTTTTCATCGTGTGAAGGTAGTTAGCATAAAATTTGGGCTGCGATCCAGCAGAAGATTCCGCCGATTTTCAACTTTGCGTGCGAATTCAATCTTGGTCCCTACTTCGGGGCCTTGGGAAGGCGGGGAAGAGCCTCGGGTAAAAAGTGAAATTCCACGGACTTCTTTCCTTTCCCTGCGTTGGTATTGCAGAAGAAACACTGCACCCGTTGATTCGCAGCAACTTTAATGGCATTCTTCCAGATCGTGACATCTTCGCCCTTGCCATTCCGATAAATGGTTTTCAACGAATTACTCCCAATCTTGACCGGCCGGGGTTTCGAAGCCTTTCCCGGAGCAACCCCAAATGCTCGTCCACGTTCTCCTCCTATTCGAATATAAACCACCTTATCCGAAACATTGACAAAGCGTATTTTCCCGGCAGGGAAACTACTCGCATCATCATCAAGCATGAGCATTCTCGGCTTGAACCATAACTTGTCCGCAGCATTGGGAAGAAGAACCCCGAGACTCAATGGAGCAGTGGGTTTGGCCTGCCTGAGCCAGTTTGGAGATTCGGGAGCCAAACCATCTTTGAGCGTCAGCCCCTTCGTTGATGGAGCCAATGTCTGCAATGGGGTAAAGACCTTAAGCATGAGATCGAGAGGGACCACTTTACCCCCGGAAACCATTGAGACTTTTGGAGGCACACTCCCTGGAAGATGAGGGTCTCCTTCACGAACTCCCTTTTTCAGGGTCTCTTTCCAGATCGGAAGTCCCCCTATGGGGAAAAAGCGAAGATGTTTCGGTGCCTCGTCCTGCGCCATCGCGGAAGGAGAAAGCGCACAAAGGCCAATGATCGTAAGGAGGAATTTTTTCATGTCGTGAAGGTCTGTCGCATAACACCCGGTTCGCGATCCCATACAGGGTTCAGCCAATGGCATTCGACCAAGATACTCCCTTTTCACAATGAATCCAAGGAGAGTTTCCAAAGATGCAATCTTAGGAACGGGCTACTTGCCCGACTGTTTCGCATCCGCTTTGCCAGAGAGTTTGGGAATGGTCTCCGGAAAATAACTGAGTTGAATTTTCTTTTCACCTCTTCTTTCAAGCTCCGCATTGAAGAAAAAACACTGAACGCGCTGATTCGCCTCAGTTCCTGGCTTAACCGCCACCCATTCCGTGAGAGATCTCAATGCCAACTTAATGGGAATCAAGGTATCACCGGAAACAAGAGAAGCTTCAGAAGGAGGCATGTCTATCTTTTCGTTCCCCAGCGGTAGGGAGAGGTATTTGTCATGTCCCCAAACTGGAAGCGTTCCCAAAGTCATAAAGCGGAGATACGAGGGCTTCTCATCTGCACTCACAAACGGACACAAAAACAGACTCACCAAGCAAATTAAAATGAAACAAATGATCCTCATGATTTAGAGTCCGTTCTCTCAAACTTGGAGCAACCCGCCTAGATTTCATTCGGGTTCAGCCAGCGGAAGCTTTTCACCTTAAAGCGCCGACCAAAGTCAGGGGAACCACCCTCCTTCTGCGGATTCACGCCTGAGGCATCGGGCCGGATTGGCTCCGGGAATCTCTGCACGATCGCCTCACACCAGGCCTTGGCGCGGACCTGACCATTCACCACGGCCTCTCCGTAGGCACGAACGACAAAGGTATCCGAACGCGCCGAAAGGCCGGCCCCAATCGCTTGCAGCACGTCAGCCTGCGTCAGATAGACCGGAGCTCCCCACGCCTTGCTCTCCGGCTTGAGCGTTTGCTCGAGCAAGGTGGAATCTTCGATATTATCGGGATGTTCATAGTCGGTCAGAGAACGCTCATTGGTCAATTGGTAGAGATTTTCCTGATCGAGGGGTTGATTGATCCCGGCAATCTCAATCGCGGCTTCCAGCGTTCCCTTCTCACCGGAAAACCCTTCAATGAGACGGCGGTTCACGAAATCAGCAAGCGAAAGAAACGGTCCCCTTTCGTGAACCTCACCGACAATCGCTCGAGCGAGCCGGTCAATTTCGTCATCAGCTAATACCCGGGTCCCATTCCAGGTTGAGTTCAGGGAGACATCCTGACCGGCAGTCCATTCCTCTCCGCCCTCTCCCGTGATCCGAGGAAATGGGGTCTTTCCATCCGAACGTCGATTGGCCGACAAAATCGCTTTCCAGGCCTCCACCCTCGTCGAATTGACATTGAAGGCCCCTTCGTTCATCAACGCGAGCCCGGCGCGGTGAAAATCCTGAATCTGTTTGTGATCAACACCCCGAACGGGACGCATACGGGGATTGGGAAGTTCTCCCGCCAGCCCTTGTTGCGCGGCATTCCGGATTTGGTATCCATCCCCGGAACTCAGAAAAAAATCATCCCATAAAGTATGATTCACTTCGTACGAAAGATCATAAACGACATTCGCGGTCTCGGGGACATCGAGAAAAATCCCCTTGCCGTGTTCCGCCCAAGTCTTGCGATCGGCGCCCCGTTCGGCATTACCGGACCACCCAATTTTTTTTGCGGAAAATCCATTAAACTCCCTTTCCTCACCTTTCAGCAGCGGCGCGGTCCGCGTCAGCCCCTCAACCCCAAACCTGGGATCAGCCAACGAATTCCCGATGGCATAGGAAGGATGCCAGATGTATTCGGAGATCTTGGCATGCTGAAATTGGGCAAGCGAAATCACTCCGAGTTCCCGACGAGGAACATCAAAGAGGACATATTTCTCAGCCCCCGCGACCGGGCGCCCAAAGGGATTTCCCCGATTACGATTCTCAGTTCCGCGCACTGGAATCTGATCAAGCCAACCCACTTCCTCATCATAAAGATCCCGGGTGTAAACCCCGAAAAACCACGGACCGCTCGCAATGCCATCACCGATATTCCCGATCAAATTTTCATAGGGTGAGCGAGTGGAATAAGCCGCGCGAAGATTCCAGTTCGCCAAAAAAGCCTCCTCCCAGGCCTCGGGATAATCCGACAATTCGTTCCCTCCAATCTGCAGATTCGAATTGTGCTCCTGGAACCACCGCATGCGATATCCCTGCCGCGTCCGTCGATCGGGAGGCAACGTCACAACCGGATTCACCATTCCAAGAAACTCAATCGCCACCCCGCTGTTGGGGTCCGCTGGATTGTGAGACCAAGCTTCCGGCGGCTCACGACCAGCCCCAAATTGCAGCGAGCAAGAGACCGCCGCGACCTGGGGCAAGGTGTCGAAATCCGGAGGCGAAATCTCCGATTGCGTGCCTACGGTTTTCAAAATCATCTGGCTATCATCACTCTGGGTGAGCTGGCCGTCTCCGCCAAAAAAGGCATCCGAGGGGCGATACCAAAACCGCTTGGGATACCAATCCATGCCGCCAACCTCGCCTGGATTTTCCTCATCAAATTCTGAAGCCGAGTGGTAGTAATTATTCGCAAAATCATAGTCGGCAGTGTGGGTGAGAGTATTATTCAAGACATTCTCCCCATCATACTCAGCGGCCCGATCCGGCAAAAAAACAAGACACTCCCCGGGTTCAAAAACCACTTCCTTGAGATGAAAATAATAGCTGCCGGTATAGGCATCATCATAGGCATCGCTTCCGATGACCGGGCCATCCGGTCGCGTGCGGCCACCAAAACTCAACCAGGTTGCAAACCCGAGAGACCGCTCCCCGCCATCAGCCGTCTCTTGCCAGGCATCCGTCCGAAATCCACGACGACCATTCACTTGCAACATCGCCACGGTGGGTGGTAGGGAAATCGGAACACTGTAGGGATTCCAAAGAACCACCCGTGGAAAATCATGGCTCCGGATATTGTAAGGAAAACGACTCCCGGGCGGATTCCGGTGAGTGCTGTAGGTATTGAACATCGAGCCCTCCACCAAAATCGGGGTCAGACTCGCTTGATCGAGGTCTGTCAGAGCGGTCGGTGCCAGGTTCTGCGAGCTCCCCTGCATCTCAACCGGAACCCCTAAATTCGACTCGGTCTTTGGCAAGCGGGCCTCGAGTTGATTTCCCTCCACGCCCACCGAATCCCCCAACCGGGCCCAGTTTCGCAGCAGGCCAAATTTGGGCGAGGTCTCGGTGTGCCGGGTCTCTTCCCAATCAAGCCCCTCCAACAATGCCACTTCGGCATTTGCCGGTCCCACCAAATTGTCATTCTCCGCAAGACCAGGGCTGAGGATCTCGCCATCCCTGCGCAGCGCTTCGATATTTTCATCGCGATTCAAAAACACACTCAGGTTCCTTTGCAGACGTCCCTCCCTGACATTTGCCAGGACCCCCTGGGAATGAACGGTGACATCATGGAACCCTGATCTCAGCCACTCCATCCCATTGCGATGGGCCAACTCAATGGAGCGGTCTGAAATGAGCCGGGACTTGGTCTCCTCATCGAATCTGATTCGGGCTCCGGCATCACTTTCGATCCCTCCGGATGCCGGCCCAACTCCCCCCAGAAAAGGAAGAAACTTTTCAGGAGACCGATTGGGATTATGCGGGTTTGTGACCGCGACATTTGCTTTTACCCCCAAGTCGCCGACCCAGAAGGCATACTGACCAACCAACTCCTGATCTTTATAAATCCCAACCCGCGGAACCCACACCCGATCTTCCAATTTTTCATTGGTTGACGCATCACCAACAACAATCACTCCGTTGGATTCATTGATGTCCCACGGGCTGTAAAAAATCGTTTGCTTGGCCCGGAGACCGCTTTCATTCCCACTCACCAGATAATTGATGGGCTCCTCCGCTTCCTCCTTCCCCGCTCGAAGATCCCGTAAACCACCATTCAGGTCGTCACGGATCAGCCAGGGTTTCCCGTTCGGCTGAGTGGTCCGATAAACTGCGGTCCAGTGCTTCTGACGTTCGTCATTTGGCGACCCGAGCGACGAGGTCGCTGAAACCCTCTGATCGGGCCCCATTTCGCGCTGAAGCTCCCCAATCGCAATCATCAGAGCCAGTCGGGCATTCGCGCGGGCCTCCTCCTGTAAATGGCCAACCCGGCTTGTCCTTACCTGGACGGTGGCCAGACTCAGAAAGGCGATTCCCACCAAAGTCAGCAAGGCGAGCAGCAGAAGCGCTGAAATCAGGGCAAATCCATCGCCCGCCCGGATCGATCCGAACTGTTGAGGATTGTTGGGATTTCGCCTTTTCACAACTCTCTAAGAATACATAGCATATACAAAAATGGCAAATGAGATTCTTTCATTCTGTCAAGAAGCAGACGCACAAAAAAGAGCGGGAAAGTCACCTTCCCCGCCCTGATATGAATGATTGCTGGAAAATTTATTCCCCCCCGGCTGGTTCCGTCTCGTCGGAAACCTCGCCATCTTCCGGCTCTTCGTCGGATTCATCGTCCGGCATGACCCGGGCAACGGCTTGTAATTTCTCCCCTTTTTTCAGGGTCACAAGCTTCACACCCTGGGCATTCCGACCCGTCTCGCGGACATCAGAAACCCGAATTCGGATACTTTGTCCACCATCGGTCATGAGCATGAGTTCGTCAGCGTCTTCCACCGAGAGACTCCCCACAACCGGACCGGTTTTCTCGGTGCACTTCATCGTGAGCATTCCGATACCTCCACGGTTTTTGGCCATGTAGTCTCCAAACGGAGTCCGTTTCCCGAGGCCATTCTCCGAAGCCACCAGAAGGCGGGCATCTTCACTGACCACGGCGAGCCCGACGACAAAGTCGCCCTCGCGAGGCCTAATTCCACGAACACCAGCCGAGTTCCGGCCCATCGTCCGGGTTTGGTCCTCGTTGAAGCGGATGCTCATGCCACGATGGGTTACGAGCATGACATCATCTTTTCCAGAGGTCAGACGCACTCCGATGAGTTCATTTCCTTCGTCCAGCTTGATCGCAATCGTTCCCGCTTTGCGGTAGTTCTTGAAATCATACAGGCTCGTTTTCTTCACCTTCCCCGCACGGGTCGCGAAGAAGACGTTGCCGGCATCCTCCCGGAAGGTGATGTCATCACCACTCTCTTCGTCCGTGGTGTATTCCAGCCGCAGCACCGCCGCGATGCTTTCCTCAGGCTGCAAATCGAGCACGTTTTTGATGCTTCGGCCCTTTGAGGCGCGCGAACCTTCCGGTAATCCGAAAACCCGCTCGACGTAGACACGACCGGTATTCGTAAAGAACATCAAATAGTCGTGAGCTTGCGCCGTGAAAAGCTGCTCGACGAAATCGTCATCCTCCTCATCATTGGTGTTCTGGGTGACCATTCCACGGACACCCTTTCCACCGCGGGCCTGCACACGATACTCGTTGGCAGCCGTTCGCTTGATGTAGCCCCGGTTGCTCAAGGTCACGATCATGCCGTCATTGGAAATCAAGTCCTCGATGGCAATTTCGCCCTCATCCGGAAGAATCGGGCAACGACGTGGCGTGGCATGCTTTTCTTTAATCTCCAGGAGTTCGTCCTTGATGATCGAAAGAACACGCTCTTCCCGGGCCAGAATATCAAGGAGGTCCTTGATCTCAGCGATGATGGCGTCGTATTCAGCCTTAATCTTGTCCTGCTCCATCGCAGTCAGCTGATAAAGACGGAGCTCAAGGATGGCATTCACCTGGCGATCGGTGAAGACATACTTGTCTCCCACGATGCTGGCCTGTCCACGGATCAGAACGCCCAAAATCTCAGCCGCAGGTAACTCGAAGTGATAGGCTTTGAGCTTTTGACGAGCTTCGTCGCGGTTCTTGGAATCGCGGATCATCTTGATGAAGTCATCAAGGTGGCCCAGCGCGAGCAAGTAAGCTTCAAGATTTTCGGCACGTTCCTCGGCCTTCTTCAAGAGGAAACGAGTCCGGCGGATGATCACCTCCCGTCGGTGCTCAATAAAGCAATCGAGCGCATCGAGAAGACCAAGCTGCTTGGGACGCCGCTCGTGAATCGCGAGCATATTGACTCCAAAGGAGGTCTCCATTGCGGTGAGCTTGAAGAGCTGGCTCACCACCACCTGCGGGCGGGCATCGCGCTTAAGCGTGATCTCGATGCAGGTATCGTCAGCGGAAAGATCGCGCATTCCCGAGATATCGACCAAGACTTTTTCGCGAACCAATTCGGCAATACGAATCTGTAGAGTCGCACGGTTCACCCCGTGAGGAACCTGGCGAATCATGATTTGGGAAGCACCGGTCTTGCTTTCGGTCACTTCCATGACACCCCGCATTTTGATGCTTCCGCGACCCGTCCGGAAATAACTATCGATCCCCTTGTATCCACGGATCTCACAGGCGGAAGCGAAGTCGGGCCCTTTGATGAATTCCTTCATCTCCTCAATGGTGATGTAAGGATTATCAATACGAGCGCACACGCCATCGATCACCTCTCCCATATTGTGGGCAGGGATATTGGTGGCCATACCCACTGCGATTCCGGTTCCCCCGTTGATGAGGAGGTTTGGAATGGCGGCTGGCATTACGACAGGCTCCGTACTGTTTTCATCGTAGGTCGTCTGATGATCGACTGTCTCTTTTTCAAGATCCGTCATCATCGCCGAACCCATGTGAGTGAGACGGGCCTCCGTATAACGCATCGCAGCCGGGGAATCACCTTCGACCGAGCCGAAGTTACCCTGACCATTGACCAGAGTTTCACGCATCGTCCATGGCTGGGCCATGTTTACGAGAGTGGGATAAATGGCTCCATCACCGTGTGGGTGATACTTACCCATCGTCTCACCGACAATACGGGCACACTTCAAGTGGGCCTTGGTTGCCGAAAGGGAAAGGTCATGGTGCATCGCATAGAGCAAACGCCTTTGCGATGGCTTCAAACCGTCACGAGCATCAGGCAGCGCCCGTGAAATAATGACAGACATCGAGTAGTCCAAAAAGGACTTCGACATCTCGTCGGCAACATTGATCGACTCAATATAGTCGCGTGGCGGGGTGGGTTCTGGGGTGTCGTCAGACATGAAAAATCAGTGGGTTCGATTAAACATCGAGGTTTTGCACATTCAGTGCGTTGTCTTCGATGAAACGTTTGCGAGGCTCGACGACATCGCCCATCAGGACATCAAACATCGTTTCTGCTTCAATCTTATTTTCATCGTTAAATTGGACACGAAGGAGCTGGCGGGTCTCCATATCCATCGTCGTGGAATAGAGTTCCTTGGCATTCATCTCACCAAGTCCCTTGAATCGCTGGATACGCATCCCCTTCTTACCGATCTCGAGCACGCGCCCGAGAATCTCAAAGAGACTGAAAACAGGAGTGAGGACCTCCTTGTCTCCTTCGCCCTCGACGAGTTCGTAAATAGGTTCATCATCCGAGAAGAAGGGCTCGCTCCTCACTCCGAACTCGCTCAGACGTTCGAGGAGTTTGGAAATACCAATCGCCTCACCAAGTTCACGACGTACCGCACGGCGCATCTTACCTTCAAATTTTTCTTTAAACGCTTCATCTTCCTCTTCGGAGATTTCCTCTCCGAAAAGACGGAGATCGCGATTCTCTTCAGCGAATGCCCGGACCTCGTCCTCGCTCTTGAAGTAGTAGACGGCTTCCTCGTTTCCGGTCCGAACCCGGATCATGTAGGTCGGAAGCAAGTTCCCCTCACGGGCCGCAAGAAGGTTTTTAAAGTCACCTCCGTGACCCTCCAGGGTCCTTACAAAGGTCTGAAGCTTGGCAAGCGTTGCGAGAACACTCTGAAGAAGATCCGAGTCAACGGTCTCTGTCGTGCCCGGCTTCCGGAGGACCACATCATCCGAACCAAGCTCGATGAGAATCTTGTTCATGGCAGGATCATCAGCGACGTATTCTTCACGTTTCTTTCGTGTGATTTTATACAAGGGTGGCTGGGCAATATAGAGATAGCCGGCCTTCACAAGATCAGGCATATGGCGGCAGAAGAAGGTCAGCAGCAGCGTGCGAATGTGAGCTCCGTCCACATCAGCATCCGTCATGATGATCACCTTGTGATAACGAACCTTCTCGAGATTGAAGGCTCCTTCCTGGTCACCGTCACCGATCCCGGCACCGATGGCCGTGATCATCGCTTGGATTTCCTTGTTCTGGAGAGCCCGGTGAAGTCGTGCTTTTTCGACGTTAATCACCTTACCCCTCAGTGGTAGAATTGCCTGGGTCGTCCGATCACGGCCCGACTTTGCAGAACCACCAGCGGAGTCACCCTCCACAATATAGATCTCGGACTTCGCCGGATCACGCTCGGAGCAATCGGCCAGTTTGCCGGGGAGTCCGCCACCTGACATGACCGATTTCCGCACAGTCTCTCGCGCCTTGCGTGCAGCCTCACGGGCCCGGGCGGCGTTGACCGCCTTATCGATGATGGTCTTGGCAAGGTTGGGATTCTCTTCAAAATAGTTTTGGAGGCCCTCGTAGACGACCGAACTTACGACCCCCTCAATCTCAGCGTTGACCAACTTATCTTTGGTCTGCGAACTGAAGCGCGGGTTCGGCATCTTGACGCTGATGATACACACGATGCCTTCCCGAACGTCGTCACCACTGAGGGACGCTTCCTTGTCTTTGAGAATCTTGTTGGCCTTCGCGTATTGGTTGATCGATCGGGTCAATGACCCACGGAAACCCGTCAAGTGAGTGCCTCCATCTGCATTGGGAATCGAGTTCGCAAAACAGAGAATCTGATCGTTGTAAGAATTGTTGTATTGGAAAACCACATCAACAAAAACGTCGTCCTCCATGATCTTACCGTCGTAATCAATCTCGATCTTGCGTTTCCCTTTAATCAGGACGGGATCATCGTGGACGAGAGTCTTATTCCTGTCTCTTATACACATCTCCGAGCCCACGAGACCGAGGCTGATCTC
>CAJXVQ010000146.1 GCA_913060685.1 uncultured Verrucomicrobiales bacterium | reverse complement strand
GCCTCGGTCTCGTGGGCTCGGAGATGTGTATAAGAGACAGGTCCTGGGCGGGTTCGCTGAACTCGATGAAGGTGAGATCAATGAGGGCGGTTTTCTCGACAGTGGGCTCGGGAAGGTGGATGGAGATTTTACCCCACTTCAGGGCACCGGCGAAGAGCGCCGCAGTGAGGAGGGCGACGAAGATCCAGATGAGGGGCTGGCTACTCCGAGAGTTCATTCTTTTTGTCGTAGGCGAGACTGATGATACCGCTCTCTCGCGCGATTTCGATCACGGGAAGGAGAATCCCGACGTGGGCGGTTTTGTCAGAGCGGATGACGAGGGAGTCGATGTCGGTGTGTTTGATGGCATCGCGGAGTTTGTTGCCGAGCTCTTCCCGGGTGGTTTCCTCGCCTTCGAGGAGGATGAGGTTGTCGGCGGTGATGAGGAGGGAGAGGTGGGGTTCGTCGGGATTGCCGGGGGCGGATTCCATGGGGCCGACGGGGAGTTCGACGCGGCGGTCGGGCTTGATGAACTGGCTGCTCACCATGAGGAAGATGAGGAGTTGGAAAACGACGTCGATGAGCGGGGTCATATCGATCCCGGCGTCAATTCGGCGTTTTCTGGTGATGAGCATTTTGGAGCTTGGTTGAGGGGACACAACCGGGACGGATTGTGCTACTTGGAAAAGAAGTGCTCGCGGAGGTACGAGGTAAGTTCATTGAGGTCGTGGACGAGTTTGTCGATGCGGGCCTCGAAGATGCGGGCGGCGGACATGGCGGGGATGGCGACGAGGAGGCCGGCGACGGTGGTGAGGAGGCCGGTCCAGATGCCATCGGCGAAGTCGGCCGGGGTGACGGTTTCGCCGAGTTTGGCGATTTTGGAGAAGGCGATGACCATTCCCCAAACGGTTCCGAGGAGGCCGATGAGGGGGGAGATGGCGGCGATGAGGGCAAGGGTGCGGAGGCCGCGTTCGTGTTGACGGATGACGCGGGAAGCCTGGCGCTCGGTGACGTTGAGGGTGTGTTCTTCACCTTCAGGTGAGGCGTTGACGAAGATGCTGCCGACCTGGAGGAGGGGATTGGCCGAGGAGGGGGCGCTTTCGTGCTGGAGGCGGTCGATGGTTTGCGAGATCCGGTATCTTCTGAGCGCGTAGTAGATGAGGCGCTCGAGGACAATCAGGACGGTGATGACGGCGAGAATGAGGAGGGGCCACATAAAGCCGCCGCCTTTGATGAAAAGATCCTGAAGGGTGAATTCCATGGGTTATTTGCCTTGGAGGTTTTTGACATAGGCGTCGATGCCCCGGCCGATTCGGATCCGGTAGTAGCATCGCTCAATGAAATCCTCGACGAGGATGCGGGCGATGAGTTCGTCACCTTTTTCTCCTTTCAGCCGGCCGTTGAGGACTTCGTTGAGATACTGTTCCTTTTTCTGGGCCGGAGCTTTTTTGCGGAAGAGCTCGGTCATGCCGCGGACAAGGGGTTCGCGGGATGCGGGGGTGGTGAGGAGATCGACTGCGGTGATTTTCTTGCCATCTGCTCGGAGCTTCTGGGTGGTTTTGGCGGTGGCTTTGTCGAGGACGGGGAAGAGGAAGTCGTTTTTGATAAATCCTGAACGGTTCAGGGGTTCGGAGCTGAGGAAGGTGACGAATTGATCTTCGATGCCCTTGAGGTATTCGCCCAAGCCATCGGAAAAGGCTTTGTGGGTGCCGGCTTGGTCGATGAGTTTTTGCAGGGTTTGGCGGATGAACTTCTGGCTCATTCCGGATTCGCGGAGGTTGCGGCGAGGGACTCCGTCGAGCTTGATCGTGAGCTTTTTGGCAATGGCGTCTTTTCCGGGATTGGGTGTGTAGGTGAGGCGCTTGAACGAGCGGGTTTTATCTCCGGATTTGAGGAGTTGGGAAGTGACGAGGCCGGTTTTGAGTTCGACCTCTACGATTCCGAATTCCGAGAGGTCGAGGCGGGCGGTTTTTTCGTCTTTCTCGAGGAGCTTGGTGGCTTTTGAGAACATATTGACGCCTGCGGTGGAATGTCCGATGCCCATTTGGATTCCGGTGCGATCGAGATAGAAGTTGGGCTTTACCCGGGAGGGGACGATTTTCTTGTCTGGTGCAAGCGCCCGGGCGAGGCCGTCGAATTTCTTGCCGAGTTCGCCGAAGCCATCGAACACGGCGAGGCGATCACCGGACTGGATGAGGTAGAGGCCATCGGAGGTGGCCCACTGTTCGCCTTTTTGAATGATGTTTCCTTCGCCATCCTTGAGTTCGGAGAGGAGGTAAGCCCATCCGGATTTGAAGTCGACCCCGATGGAGATGTTGCCGATGTTCCCGTCGCTGGTTTTTGCTTCATAAGTCGCTTCATAGCCTTCGAGTTTTTCAAAGCGGTCATCGAGGGCCTTGAGGGTGTCATCGAGTTCGCTGGCCCGGGCGGCCATTGCCGGGATGAAGGCGATGGCGAGGGCGGAATAGAGAAATTTCACGGTGTCGAGTTAGCATTTCCGGGGGTGACCGCGAGAAAAAAGCTTTTGGATTCGAGAGCAGAGGGAGGCGGGGAACCCTTTTAAGATTGCCTCATCATCAAGGAGTCTGTATTTGGCTAAGCGAATATCAAATTGCGATGGAAGTCTTACTTGAGCGCCCGGTCCTCGTCCTAAACCGACTGTGGCAGCCTGTGCACACCTGTTCGGTGAAGCGTGCGCTGAAGCTATTGTGTCTGGGACATGCACAAGTGGTGCAGACGGAGGGAGAGGCTCGCTATCAGACTCACGATATTGGTTCGTGGGTGGAATATTCGGGGGAGGAGGCTCCGACGATGGCGGCGGAGTTGGTGCGCTCGGTGAAGGTGGCGTTGCGGGTTCCCAAGATCATCGTGTTGGCGATTTATGATCGGATTCCGCGCAAGGAGGTGAAATTTACCCGCCAGAATGTTTTTTTAAGGGACAAGCATACTTGTCAGTATTGTGCGGAAATTTTCCAGGAACCGGAGCTCAATCTCGATCATGTCCAACCTCGCGACAAGGGGGGGCAGACGACTTGGGAGAACATCGTGACGTCGTGCATTCCTTGCAATACGAGGAAGGCGAATCGGCTTCCTCGTGAGATTGGGATGCGGCTTCTAAAGGAGCCCCGGGCTCCGAAGTGGCGTCCGCTTTTTGGACTGAGGAGGCATGCGAGCGAGCAGGTGTGGCAGGAATTTATTTCGCCAGACCGGAAGAAAGTCAGCATAGGCACGTAATCGCTGGCCCTTTTCTGGTTTCTTTGTTAGTTTACTTAAGTGAACTTTCCAAACGAAGCTGGCGGAGTGGTCCTGTGGTTGCAGGTCGTTCTTGGTTTCGTGGGATTGTTGGTGATGGTCGAGCGGATGGTCTTTTTCCAGCATGCCCGGAGCAAGGTCGCTGATTTGCTTCTCGGTATTACGAATCACGTCCGTAAGAAGGCCTATGCCGAGGCGCTGCACGAGGCCTCTCGCGCTCGCGGTCCGGAAGCCCGGGTGATCCATTCGGTGCTGATGCGCCATCACCTGGACCGCACGAATCTGCGGGAGATTGCCCAGGAGGCGGGGCAGTTGGAGGTGCCGCGAATTGAGCGATACATGCGGGTTTTGCTTGGGGTGGCGATGTTGGCGCCGATGTTGGGTATGTTTGGGACGGTTTTGGGGCTCATTGAGGTTTTCATGAAGGTGGGAGCGGCGGATTCGGCCGTGGCACAGGCCGCGCTGGCGAGTGGAATGTTCCAGAGCCTGGTCTCGACCGCGGTCGGGCTGGGTTTGGCGATTCCTTCTTATCTGGTTTATCTTTATCTCTACGCGAAGGCTCAGCGGATGCTTCATCGGCTTGAGCGCGCGGGGATTGAGGCGGTGAACATCGTCTGTGACAGCCGCGAGCACGACCGGATCGTGTCATTTCGCGAGGGTGTCGAGCAGCAGGCGCAGGACGCGGGGAGAGTGAGTCCAAAGAAGAAGCCAAAAGGTCCAAGAGTTACCGAGAAGCACGATTCGTGAAGTATGAAACTTAAGATGTCACTACCCGAGCGGCCGGGGTGGATTTTTGTCATCCCGGGTTTTGATTTCGTGGCTCTTTTGCTGGCGTTGGTGATGTTGACCGGAGTGGTGGCGAAGGAGAGTTATGTGGAGATCAAGCTGCCTCCCTCGGAGTTTCGAGGAGTGAGGCTGGGGGATGAGGATCCGGTCGTGGTGATGTTGAAAAGCACTGCCAGAGGACCGGTTTACTATGTGGAGGGGATGAAGACTGGTGAGGATGAGCTGGCCAAGGTGATTTTCGAAGCGGCTGAGAAGAGGGAGACCAAGGCGGTGGCGATCAAGGTGGACCGTGAGGCTACGATGAGTGATCGTCAGGTGCTCATCAACACCATCGCGGGTTTAAATCATATCCGGATCTTCGAAGGATACCGACAGGAGGAGCGCTGACTTATGTTTTGGCGTCATCGTAAAGTGCTTCGCGATCGGGCGGCCGGAATGGTCTTTGACTGGCGGAGGGGGCATGGATCTTCCTATCGCCTGGTGGTTGCGATCATCGTTTCGGCCTCTTTTTGGGGAGCCATTTTGGCGTATGTGGACGTTCGCGAGGCGGAACAGGTGGATCCGGTGGACGATCAGATCGATGTGACGATTGTTGATCTTGATGCTGAGCAGAACCGGTGGCTCGCCGAGTTGATTGATCGGGAGACTCTTTTTCAACAGCGATGGGATACGACGGATTCCACGGTGATCGACGAGGCGGAGAAAAGGGCATTGGATGCGAATTCGCCCCGAGTTTACGAACTCACCCTTCGGGAGATTTCTTTGCCAACTCCAGAGGGCAAGCTTCTGAATCTGCCGGGGATGGGGCCCGGGGAGTTGCCGTCGCCGGATCCGGTGGAATCGGTTGTTTTTGCAACTCCTCCGGTGAATTGGTGGGTGGAAGTCGGAGTGGTTGAAGGTCCGGAGGGGGTGGCGCCTTTTGCGTTTCCATTTGAGTGGCCGGATGATCCGAAGTTGATGAGTGAGGGTGAACTATGGTCGGTGGTATTGACGGCTGATTGGCGTGGCCGGGTGGTCGCGGTGGAGGGATGGTGGGAGAAATCCCGGGATCGCCGGACGCAGGTGATTCTTGAGAAAGTGAAGTCCCAGGAGATTGCGGCGTTATCCGGGAAGGGGCCGCTCCGGGTCTGGAGACTTGAAGCCCGTGTAGTGAACCGCCCTCTTTCCGAATGATTGTTTCTATTTCACAGCTCATCCTCGCGGTGGTTCTTTTACCCTTTCTCTGGATCGGGGTGGATTGGTTATTAAATTTTCTGGCTGACCGGCGGGAGGCTCGCCGGCTCCGTCGGCTGATGCGCAATTGCCATCTCTGCGGGAAGGGCTATCCCGAGGGAAAACAGGTGAAACTTTCGACCTGTCCGGAGTGTTCGGCACAGAATGTTCGAGACGGTCACCGGAAGCTGGGGTAGTTCGTTAAAATTACTGGTCTTGCTTTTCAAAACAACACGGGCTAACCACAAAGAAACCTTCTAGCAGAAATGGAGAAACGACGCGTCGTAGTGACAGGGATCGGGGCCGTGAGCCCTTTGGGAAATGATGCCAACTCAACTTGGGAAGGCATGAAAGCCGGCCGAAGTGGCATTGGGCTCATCGAGTCCATGGATACAACCGATTACCCGGTGAAAATTGCCGGAGAAGTGCGTGGTTTCGATCACACAAAGTATTTCACCAATCCCAAGGACGCCCGCCGCATGGACCGGTATGCGCACCTTTCGATCGCTGCGGCCCAGATGGCTCTTGCTGAATCCGGCCTGATTGAGACGGAGGTCGACCGCGACCGCATCGGAGTGATGCTGGGCAGCGGAATTGGTGGTCTGGGAACGCTGGAGGCGAATCACACCGCTCTCATGAAACGCAGCCCGAGCCGGGTTTCGCCATTTACGATCCCGATGATGATTTCAAACATCGCAAGTGGCGTTTTCTCAATGGAGCATGGTTTTGGTGGGCCGAACATGGCGATCGTGACTGCTTGTGCGACAGCGAATCATAGCATCGGGGAAGCCTGGCGCATGATTAAGTTTGGCGATGCCGATGCCTTTGTGGCGGGTGGCTCGGAAGCTGCGATCTTGCCAATGGGCCTTGCTGGGTTTGGCAACATGAGAGCTCTGAGCACCCGCAATGACGATCCTACCGCGGCTTCCCGTCCTTTTGATACCGGACGTGATGGTTTTGTGATGGGCGAAGGCGCGGGCGTGGTGGTGATTGAGGAGATGGAATATGCGAAAAAGCGCGGGGCGACCATCCTCGCCGAGTTGACCGGCTACGGTCTCAGCGCGGATGCCTACCACCTGACCTCGCCTCATCCCGAGGGATTGGGGGCGGCCCGCTGCATTGACATGGCGCTGAAGCATGCCGGCTTGAATGCCGGGGATGTCCAGTATGTCAATGCCCACGGAACCTCGACTCCGCAGGGTGACATTTGCGAGACCAAGGCAATTAAAAAATCTTTTGGAAACTGGGCCAAGGAAGGCCTGGTGGTGAGTTCCACCAAGTCGATGACCGGTCACCTTCTGGGCGCGGCCGGCGGAGTGGAAATTCTCGCCTGCATCAATGCGATCCGTGACGGGGTGATTCCTCCCACCATCAATCTGGAGAATCAGGACCCCGAGTGCGATCTCGACTACTGCGCGAACACGGCCCGTGAGATGGAAATCAAAGCAGCCTTGAGTAACTCCTTCGGCTTCGGCGGACACAATGCTTCGCTGCTGGTGGAGAAGTTTTAGGTCGCTCTTCTTACAGAACAATCGCGGTGTTTTTACTCCTCAAATCGTGGGGGATGAGCTAGGAATCGGCCTTATGATTTCCTCGACTGATCGTGCGGCGCTGCATGCCGCTTCACTTGAATTTCTTAAGAGTCAAGAAGGGCTGACTTATCTGCAAGAACTTTATAAAGCGGTTGAGCTGCCGCCGACGCGTTTGTTTGATATGCGCAATGAGTATTTGCGATCATTTCAAAATGCCGAAGTCTGCGTGGCAAATCTGTGGATGATTAACTCCGGAGTGACCGAGGGTTCGGAGTTTTCCGGCGCCGCGCTTCTGGTATGCGGAGGGCAGGGAAGTGAGGAGTCGGAGAACTTTGTGGAGCATATTTGCAAGAGGATGTCCGGGGAGGATTGGCAGGGTGTTTCGCCGTTGTCGGTGGCTACGATTCAGCGGGAGTTGGCCGCCGATGACTACAACTGGGGGAGCTGTCGCACCTTGCCGCTCGATTTTACGGACAATTATCCGGTACATTTTTTCGATACAATCGTGGGAAGAGACAGCATTTACCTGGCGTGGATTGGTGATCATCAGGCCAAGGTCCCCTGTCTGGTAAATCCGAGGAGTGAGGCGAAGGCTTTCGCGATTCCCAGAGTGGTGCTTGAGCGATGTGGGGTGAGTCTGCCTATGCCTGGTATTGATGACTTGAAATCGTCGTTTCAGAGCGATTTTGCAAAAGGCTCGGTCCCGGGGCTTTATGATGAAGATCAATTCCGCGCGGTGGCGACTTTGACTTCGCAGCAACCAGGCGCGGCGGCGGCGATGCTTGCGGCGTTTTGGCAGGGAATGGCAGAATCAGCTGGAAGTGCGTTGGGAGTTGGCGAATTTGAAGTGACTGCTTTCAAAGAGGCGGAGCACTTGGTTTCAGTGATTGAATTTCCTGCACCGGAAGAAGAGGGAGATGTTTACTGTGCGGCCGCGGTGGTCGGACCTGTTGGTGATGGCTCCCAGGCGGCTATTGCAGCAGCTAATTTCACCTACTACGTGTTGGAGAAAACAAGGGAAGCTTCGCAGATTTTTTTAAGAGAGGGACAAGAGTATGAGCCGGTATCGAAAGAAATGGGGCCTGATCTGGGTCTATTTGTCGAATGGGTGGTAGGATCCCTGGGTGGCGATACGCGAGTACGGCGAACCGAGTCCGACAGTCAGGCGATGGCAGCCGCCATTCAGACAGCGCGGGAGACGGTGATGGCGCAGATTGAACCGTTTCTGGCGGGCGAGCGGGAGGATTTTTTGATCAAGGTTGCGATCACGGATATTCACGAACAGACCGAGCACATGTGGCTGGCCGGGGTTTCGTATGAGAACGGCACCTTTGCCGGACACATCACGGAAGTGCCGCATACCCTGGAGGGTTTTGTGGAGGGCCAGCGTTTCCGACTGCCTCCTGGTGACATTTCGGACTGGATGTTTTTGAGCGAGGGGAAAATGTATGGGAATTATACGCTGAGGGCGATGCTTCCGACGATGCCCGAGGCTGAATCCCGGAAATATCGAGAGGTGCTGTCGGATTGATAAGGGGGGAATCAAGGGGCCTTCTTTTCTTTGGGAGAAAAGGCGGGTAATTTATGGGGATTGATCCATCTTGCGACCCGAGATGATGAGCACGGAACGTGAGATGATTGATGAACTGCTTAAGGCGGGCTGCGGGGATTTCGTGGTGTGCGGTGGTGCGCGGAATGCCGGACTGGTGGCCTTGCTGGAAGCGGCGGAGGGATTGCAGGTTTGGAAGCACTTCGAGGAACGGGGTGCGGCTTTTTTTGCGTTGGGGCGTGCCAAGGATCACGGGCAGCCTTGCGCGGTGGTGACAACGAGTGGGACGGCGGTGGCGGAGTGTCTGCCGGCTGTGATTGAGGCTCACTACACATGTAAGCCCTTGATTGTGTTGTCTGCGGATCGTCCGGTCGAGTTTCGGGGCTCGGGGGCTCCCCAGGTGATCGAACAGGAAGGAATATTCGGGAGCTATGCTGCCACGAGTTTTGAAGAGTGGGATGGGCGCGGTCCCTTGCATTTAAATTTGCCGATTGAGGAAGGAGAGGTGGATTTTGGTCCGTGGAAGGCGGAGGTCGAGGGCTTCCTGCCGGAGCGCATGTCATTCGAAGTACGAAGTTTACGCGACTTTCTTGATAGCGGGGTCTTTCGCGGTATCATTGCGATGGTGGGCGGGCTGGAGCCGGAGGACCGGGAAGATGCTTTCTATTTTTTAAAGGAACTTGGGATTCCCGTGATCGCGGATGTGAACAGCGGGATTCGCGAAGCTCTGGGAGATTTACTGGTTCCCGAGCGGGTATTTACCGGGAATCTACCGGGGCGGGTTTTGCGTTTGGGTGAAGTTCCGGTGGGTCGACTTTGGCGTGACCTTGAGGATCATTCCGGGACCGAGGTTCTTTCGATTTGTCGAAACGGGCTGCCCGGATTGGCGCGGGAATCGAAGGTGATTCATGCCCAGGTGGGCCGGGTGATTCGTGGGCTTGGACCGGTGGATTTCGTCGGTGATGTCCGCGATGATTTTTTGAAAGCGCGTCCGATGTTTGGGCTGACTGATGAAAAGCTGGAATCTCTTCCTGACAGTGAGCCGGGGTTGGTGGGCCTTCTTTCGGTTTATGCGACGACGGGCGAGAGCCTCTTTATCGGGAACAGTTTGCCAATTCGGGAATGGAATGATTTTGGGCAGCGGGTGACACCGTATGCGCGGGTTTTTGCGAATCGAGGGGCGAATGGAATCGACGGGCAGGTTTCGACCTGGCTTGGGGCGACGGCTGAGACGGTCGATTCGTGGGGGGTGTTTGGGGATTTGACCGCGCTTTATGATTTGGCTGCTCCGGCGATGTTGCCTCAGGTGGAGTGCCAGGGACGAGTGTTGGTAGTGATCAATAATGGGGGCGGAAAGATCTTTGATCATCTCCCGAGATTGGCTGAACTCACTGATAATCAGAAGGGAGCCATCGTGCAGCCGCAGGAGGTGAGTTTGAAAGGGTGGGCGACAATGTGGGGGATGGACTATCTTCGCATCGAGAATCGAGAAGGTTTCGATGATCTGGAAGCTGGCGAAAAGACCTTGTTGGTGGAGTTGGTTCCGGACCCGGTCCAAAGCGAGCAGTTTTGAGCTGAAGGAACAGTCTTGCGCATTGTCCTCAGTTGGTCTACCCCGCGTCTGACATGAGGAAGCCCATCATTGCCGCCAACTGGAAGCTCAACAAAGGTCCGTCTGACACGGAAGATTTCATTAAGAGTTTCGAGAACAAATTATCTGATCTCCCCAAGGGAGTGGACATTGTGATCGCCCCGCCTTTCGTATCTTTGCCAAAGGCCACTGAGTTGCTTGCTCATTCCAAGGTTCGTGTTTCGGCGCAGAACATGAGTGAGAAAGACAATGGTGCCTATACCGGTGAAGTGAGCGCCTTCATGTTGAAGGAGATTTTCGTCAACTACGTGATCCTCGGTCACTCGGAACGCCGTGCGATTTACGGTGAGTCCAATGCCATGATCAATGCCAAGATTCTCAAGGCTCACGAGGTGGAGCTGAAGCCGATCTTCTGCATTGGTGAGACTTTACAGGAGCGTGAAGATGGCAAGCTGGAGGACGTTCTCCGCACTCAGATTTCCGAAGGCATGAAGGATGTCACCGAGAAGCAGGCTCTCGATACCGTGATCGCTTACGAGCCAGTCTGGGCCATCGGAACGGGTGTGACCGCTTCTCCAAAGCAGGCGCAAGATACCCACGAATTTGTTCGTTCGGTCCTGACCGACCTTTATGGTGTTTCAGTTTCGGAGAAGATCCGGATTCAGTATGGCGGATCGGTAAAGGCTGAGAACGCGGCCGAGTTGCTTGGGCAAAAAGACATCGATGGCGCTCTCGTGGGAGGGGCCAGTCTTGAAGCGGCAAGTTTCGCTGAGCTGATTAAGAATGGTGTGGTAGAGTAGCATCACGATGGAAAGAGCGGTCTTTGGAACCCGGAACGGCGAGGTGCTCGTCGGGTACGGCCCGTTCACCGCGTTCGCAGAGCCGCCTCAAGAAGGGGTGGCTTTTTATCGCAATGATTTCGCCCTGAGTGAGGACAAACCGTGGCTTGTTCCGGATTGGGTGGAAGTGTTGGAGAAAGCTCCGGCTGGGGGTGAGATTGAAATCGAATGGGGTGAGCTGGATCCATCCGGGTTTGCCGAAGTCTTCCGTGAGGTTTCCGAAGCGATCAATCAGGGGGTGATTGAGAAATCGGTTCCGGTGGTGACGGCCAAAGGAAAAGGTTCATGCGACCCTGATGCCTTGCTGGCATCGCTTTTGAAATTGCCCAAGGCGCTGCGTCCCTACGGCTGGATTGGCGAGAACGAGGGTTTTTTAGGAGCCACACCGGAGGTGCTTTTTCGATACTTCGATGGTCGTATTTATACCATGGCGCTGGCGGGGACGGCACGAAGCGATGAACGGATGCTCTTTGCCATTGACGATAAGGAAATCCGCGAGCACGAATTTGTGGCGCAAACCCTCATCGCGAAGCTCTCGGACCTGGGGATGGTGATTCGGAGTGACCGGGATATTTTAGATCTGGGAAAGTTGATCCACTTTCAGACTCTCATCAAAGTGGAGCTGTATCAGTATCAGGAGACGAAGGTCTTAATTGAACGGCTGCATCCCACGCCGGCATTGGGACCTCTTCCGCGGACGACGGAAACGATGAATCAGCTCAAGGACTGGCGGGAGCGCTTGGATTGCCCGGTGGAATTTGGGGCACCCTTTGGTCTTTTGCGTGATGGTGAATTCGAGGCTCTCGTGGCGATTCGAATGGTGGCCTGGAAGGGGTCTGAGTTTTCACTGCCCAGTGGGTGCGGGGTGATTCAGGAAAGTCGGCTGGTGAATGAATGGCGGGAACTGGCGCTGAAGCGGAGTTCGGTAAGTGACTTGTTTTTTCCCTCAAGATGAAATTTCCCGAATTAGAGACCCTTGCGAAAGGGCTGGAGAAAGAAGCTCACTTGGTGGTTTGGCAGGGAGTGGATCGTCTCGAAGTGGTGGCACTGGGTGGGGAGATTTTTGAAGATGCTTTCCCGCTTCCTCTGCATGTGCAGTCCGCGGCCGCAGAAGCGGGGATGATTCTCGATACCACCACAGCGGCCCGTCTTGAGATCGAAAAAATGCCGGAGGACTTCTGGCAAGGATTGGAGGAAACGAAGTATGGGGAGCGGCTGAGAGTTTCGGTTTTAGGAAGGGCCGGGCGGAAATACCTGGAAGTCTATCATGCGGTGAGTCATGGGGAGGGGCGTCCGTCCGGGATGCTGGATGAACTGGCGTTGACCGAGGAGGAGCTTTTTAAGGTGGCCCGTTGGATGCGTGAGCGGGCACTTTTTGATCACCGGAGTGGCGATGTGATTATGAAGATTTTGGCCCGACTGTCTTGAATGGTGCGAGAAAAACCGAAGCAATGAGTTCGACGATCAATCATTTGGAGATGACCTCGAGAGTGGACTTCCGCTCTTCGAAAATTCCTGCGGGTTTGGAGATGAGAAAGGTTTTTGATCCGGAAATTAATTCGAGATTCTATCGGGAGGTCGGAAACAAGTGGTTGTGGACAGATCGTTTGGCTTGGACCAACGAAGAGTGGTCCCGCTGGGTGGGGCGCGAAGTGTTGCACACCTTGGTGGCCTATTTTGAAGGTGAGGAGGCGGGGTATGTGGAGTTGGAAATGCAGGAAAGTGGAAGCTTGGAGATCGTCTATTTTGGGCTGCTTCCCGGAATGATTGGAAAGGGCTTGGGTGGCGGAATGCTAACAATGGCGGTAGAGCGGGCGTGGGAAATTGAGGGAACAAAGAGGGTCTGGCTGCACACGTGCACGGAAGATCACCCGCATGCGGCTTCGAATTACGAAAAACGAGGGTTTCGATTGTTTCATACCGAGACGCTATAATTCGAATTTTATGGTAGCTGAGAGAGGGGCTGAGTTTGGGTGAAAATCATGACGACTCCTTTGGGAAAGCTGACCCACGACTCGACCTGTGGAGTCATCAAAAGAGATTTCGGGGACAGAGTACACCGATTAAAAAAAAAGAACGAAGCCCGGTAGGGCTTCGTTCTGTGATGATTGCTGATTGGCAAGAGTGCCTACTTGGCCTCCATCTCTTTCATGAGTGCATCGACAGCTTCGTCCATGGCTTTGCCACGGGCGTTCTTGTATCGAATGACACCTTTGGCATCGAGGATGTAGATCTGTCTCTTATACACATCTGACGCTGCCGACGATCTAC
>CAJXVQ010000145.1 GCA_913060685.1 uncultured Verrucomicrobiales bacterium | reverse complement strand
AGATCAGCCTCGGTCTCGTGGGCTCGGAGATGTGTATAAGAGACAGACCTATGGCAACCTCAAAGTCCGACGAATATTTAGCAAATTGATCACAGAAATATATCCTCATCTTTCTTAACAAGGAGCATTGCCGAGGATCTTGATATTGCGTAAACGGATCATCCGCCAAAGCCCCCTGATTTCTGCGAAAAGAACCTCTTGCACGAACCCACTTGCTGGACTCTAATCCGACCGCCTTGACGAACGCTATCCTTGCCCTCGAAGACGGCCGCACTTTCCACGGTCGTGCCTTTGGTCATTCCGGAACTACTTCCGGGGAGATCTGTTTCAACACCTCAATGACGGGTTATCAGGAGATCATCACTGATCCCTCCTACCGCGGTCAAATTGTGACGATGACTTATCCCCTCCAGGGAAACTACGGAGTGAACCCCGAAGATGCCGAATCTTCCTCACCCCACATCCGCGGGTTTGTTATCGGCGAACTCTGTGAAATCCCCTCATCCTGGAGATCACAGCAGTCCCTGGCCGAGTATTTTTCCGAGCACAAGATCATTGGAATCGAAGACATTGACACCCGGGCACTGACCAAACACCTCCGGGACAAGGGCGCAATGCGTGCCGTCATTTCCACCGAGCTTTCCGAAGACGAAGCAATCACAGCCGCCAATGAAGCACCTCCCATGGAGGGCAGCGACTTTGTCAAAGAGGTCTCAACCAGGGAACCCTACCTCTGGGAAGGTGAGTCCCGTCTTTGGACCATTCCCAGCGTCACCACAAATCAGATCACGAACTACGTTGATCTCCCGCCCGTCAAATACCGCATCGTGGCCTATGACTTTGGGATTAAGCACAACATCCTTCGTTCGCTCCGCCAGGCGGGCTTCGAGGTGGAAGTCGTGAATTCCCGAACGCCCGCCAGCGAAGTCCTCGCCAGGAATCCAGACGGAGTCTTTCTCTCAAACGGCCCTGGAGACCCCTCCGCACTGACATACATCCACGAGGAAGTGAAGCAACTCATCGGCAAGACCCCCGTCTTCGGAATCTGCCTCGGCCACCAAATCCTCACCCACTGCTTTGGCGGCACCACTTATAAACTCAAGTTCGGCCATCGCGGCGGAAACCATCCCGTCAAAGATCTCCGCTCCGGCAAGGTCGCCATCACCGCACAGAACCACGGATTTGCGACCGATGACTCGTCGCTTCCAGACTACATCGAGGTGACCCACATCAATCTCAACGACCAGACAGTCGAGGGGATGCGCAGCATCAAGGACCCCGTTTTTTCGGTGCAACATCACCCCGAGGCCGCTCCCGGCCCCAATGATGACAAAGGGTTCTTTGACGAGTTCATTTCACTGATCGAGTCATCCAAATAAAACCACCTTCCCATGAACACCATCATTTGCGGACTCCAATGGGGCGACGAAGGCAAAGGCAAGATCGTTGATTTTCTGACTGAAGAAGCAGACCTCGTCGTCCGTGGTCAGGGCGGAAACAACGCCGGTCACACCGTCATTGCCAAAGGAAAAAAGTACGTCTTGCACCTCATCCCTTCCGGAATTCTCTGGGACAAACAATGCGTCATCGGAAACGGTGTCGTCATGGACCCCGTCGGTCTCTGCAAGGAAATCGAAAGTCTTGAAGCTGAAGGCGTAGCCATCACTCCAAAGCGCCTTCTCATCTCGGACCGGGCCCACGTCGTCCTCCCCTATCACCGTGAATTGGATGCGGCCCGCGAGCTGTCTCTTGGCGACAAAAAAATCGGCACGACCAAACGCGGAATTGGTCCGACTTACGCTGATAAGGCGAACCGAATCGGACTCCGTCTCGCCGACTTTCGCGACCCCGTGAAAGCGAGGGAACTCATCACCATTCGTCTGGAGGAAGCCAATCGCACCCTCGCCTACCACGATCTTCCCACTTTCGAAACCGAGGCCGTTTTCGCCGAAGTCGAGGCCGCTCTTGAGCGCCTTCGCCCGCATTTGGCCAACGTCATCCCTGTCGTCCACTCATCCTGGAAAAAGGGTGAAACCATTCTTTTCGAAGGAGCTCAGGGAACCTTCCTCGACATCGACTTTGGAACCTACCCCTTCGTCACTTCATCAAATACCACCTCGGGCGGGGCTTGCACCGGCTCGGGAATCCCTCCCAATGCCATCGACCGCGTCGTCGGAGTCTGCAAGGCCTACACCACCCGCGTCGGCTCGGGCCCCTTCCCCGCCCAGAATGATGAAATCGCCGAATTCTTCCACTCACGCGGCATGGAATTCGGAGCCACCACCGGCCGACCTCGTCGCTGCGGCTGGCTCGACACCGTCCTCATCCGCTACGCCGTCATGGTCAATGGCGTCACCGATCTCGCCGTCACCATTCTCGACGGACTTGACGAACGCGAAACCATCAAGATCTGCGTCGGCTACAATATTAACGGAGAGATCCATGAATTCCCGCCCGCCGAGCGCGATCACTGGGACCACATCATCCCCGTCTACCAGGAAGTTCCCGGGTGGCAGGAAGCCACCACCGGGTGCCGCACCTACGACGAACTTCCACAGCTCGCCAAAGACTACCTTGCCCGCATCGAGGAACTCACCGGAGCTCCCGTCTCATACATCGGGGTCGGCCCCGATCGTGAGCAAACCATCATCCGCTAACACGCCATGGGCGAAGCCCTGCCAGACTCAGTCCCCCAACATGTCGCCATCATCATGGATGGCAATGGTCGTTGGGCACAGGCACGAGGCCTCCCTCGCAAGGCCGGACATCGCGCCGGCGCGGAATCCGTCCGTGAAGCCGTCGATGCCTGCCTCGAACTCGGTGTGAGTTTCCTCACACTCTACGCCTTTTCCTCTGAGAATTGGAATCGACCTCAAAAAGAGATCGATGCCTTAATGAAGCTCTTGGAACAGTTTCTCAAAAGCAAAGGCAAGGAATTCAGCAAAAAGAACGTTCGACTCAGAACCATCGGTCGCACCAACCTCCTGCCCCCTTCCTGCCGCGAACAACTGGCGAAAGTCATCAACGACACCTCGGGCAACACCGCCCTGACCGTCATCCTGGCCCTCTCCTACGGGAGCCGCGAGGAACTGACCGATGCCACCCGACGGATTGCCCTCAAAGTACAAGCAGGCGAACTTGACCCGGCCGACATCGAAAAAGAGACCATCGCACGGCATCTCGACACCGCAGAGTTCCCCGATCCCGATTTCCTCATCCGTACTTCAGGAGAATTTCGCCTCTCAAATTTCCTTCTCTGGCAACTGAGCTACGCCGAATTATTCATCAGCCCAAAGAACTGGCCTGATTTTCGCAAAACCGACTTTCGCGAAGCACTCGAAGATTATTCTCGCCGACAAAGGCGCTTCGGGAGAGTCTGAAAACGAAAAGAACTTTGAGCACAGAACCGGAACATCACCTGCTACTTGTCGATCAAGACCTCGACTACCTGGAATGGGCCACCAAGCACCTCGCTGCCGATGGCCTCAAAATCTTGCGCTGTGATAGCGCCGACAAAGCAGCTCAAGTCATTAACAAAGCACCCATTGATGTCGTTATCTGTGACATCAAGCTCGACCCCTTCGATGGTGTCGAACTCCTCCAGCGGATCAGAGCCTCCTCTCCAGAGACCATCACCATTCTTACCGCCGTTTCCCCGAGCACGACCCAGATCATCGAGGCCACTCAAAAAGGAGCCCTTGATGTCCTTCGTAAGGAATCACTCGCTTTCGAACTCCGGCATGTTGTCGAGTCCGCCCTCCAAACGGTCGATCAACGGCGGGAGATGGGCCCCTCTCCCGACGAGCGACCCGGTCTCTCCGGCAAGGCCACCATCATCGGGGTCTCGCGCCCTCTCCAGAATGTCATGAAAGTGGTGGGGCGCGTCGCACAATCCGACGCCCCTGTCCTCGTCACCGGTGAAAGCGGAACGGGAAAAGAACTCATCGCTCGCTCCGTGCACGCCTACAGCCCACGCCGCAAGAAAGAAATGCTCGTCATTAACTGCGGAGCCATTCCTGAAAACCTCCTCGAATCCGAGCTCTTCGGTCACGAAAAAGGCTCCTTCACCGGAGCCATCGCCCGCCGGACCGGTCGATTCGAGGACTCACACGACAGCACCCTTTTTCTTGACGAAGTCGGCGATCTCCCGGCCAGCGTTCAGGTGAAACTCCTTCGCGTCCTGCAGGACGGCAGTTTCTCGAGAGTCGGCAGTAACGAAATCTTAAGAACCGATGTCAGAATCGTCACCGCGACGAACAAGGACCTCGCCAAAGAAGTCAGCGAAGGACGATTCCGCGAGGACCTCTACTACCGCCTCAACGTCGTGGAAATCGAGCTACCTCCTCTTCGCGACCGACAAGAGGATATTCCAATTCTCGCCGAATTCTTCCTCGATCGCATCGCCCGCCGAAACGGAACCGCACGTATGAGGCTCACCGGAGAAGCCATTGAGCACCTCCAAAAACACCGGTGGCCCGGAAACGTCCGCGAACTGGAGAACACCATGGCCCGGGCCTGCGCCCTCGCCCTCAACGACATCCTCCTGCCAGAGGACATCCCCATTGGCCGAAATCCCGCTAACATGGGGGGATCCCTCAAGGACGCTCTGGGGCTCATTCTGGAACTCTCCGTCCACGACGGGCAAAGCGCCCTCGAATTCGCACGCGAAGAGCTCATTCGATACACACTCGAGAACTGCAAGAACGACTTCCGCAAGGCCGCCCGACTTCTCGGAGTCACCCAGGCCGAGCTCAAAAAACACCTCTCATCACAGCCCGATGACTGATCTCCAGGACCACCCTTTGATCAGCGACCGTATGGCGAAACTGCGCTCGGTTGATTGCCCTCCCCAGGATTTCCGCAGACACGTTGCCGATATTGCCAGACTTCTTGTCCTCCCGGTCACTGCGAATTTCAAGACCGACGACATTTCTGTCACAACTCCTCTCACCACGATGACCGGGCGGAAAATCGCACGCCCCATCGTCCTCGTCCCCATTTTACGCGCCGGCCTTGGCCTGAGCGAGGCCTTCCTGCAAATGCTCCCGGAAGCCAATGTCGCCCACTACGGCATGGCCCGGAATGAGGAGACCCTCCAGCCGGAAATCTACCTTGAGCGCTTCCCCGATGACGTCTCAAAATCGGAAGTCATCATCCTCGATCCCATGCTCGCCACCGGCGGAAGCGCGGTTGCTGCCGTTGATGGCCTAAAAAAGCGCGGGGCAAAACATCTTCACTTCGTTTGCGTCGTCGCCAGCCCCGAGGGACTACAGAGCCTCGAAGCCAGCCACCCCGATGTCCCCGTCACCACTGCGGTGGTCGATGACGGCCTCAACGAGAAGGGATACATCGTCCCGGGACTTGGAGATGCCGGAGATCGGATCTTCGGAACCTTATAAGATGGCATAACCCTTCACATGGGTTTACCTTCCCTCCGTGCGAAAGTTGGGTCTAATCTTGCTCATGTGCCTGGCATCCTCGATGGCCGGGGGGGCGGAAACTTGGGAAGACATTCAACAATCTCCCGGCTACCTCGCTGCTAAAAAATACATTTCCGACTACCTTCCCGATCTTGCCATTCCCAAAATCGAGGAACTTCTCGCCCGTCCCGAGATCGATGAGACCGCCAAAACCTCGCTTCTCACCCTCTTGGGCGAAGCTCAGGTGCGGGCCGGGACCCCGGGAATAGCGCTCAAAACTCTCGATCATAAATTGCTGAGAGAGTTCAGCCCGGCCCACTTATGGCGAAGCTACGCCCTCGTCCAACTCGGGCGCTATCGTGATGCCATCGGCGAGCTGGAGAAGATCGACCGGCGAACCATGATGGAAAACGCCAACCTGCAAACAGGCAAATTGCAGCTCTCGCTCGGTGACCTCGAGAGAGCAAGAGAGAAGCTCGAACCCCTCCTTAAATCAAAGGAACCCTCCATCCTCAAGGAGGCCACTTTACAACTCATCTCGGTCGCCCTCTCCCAAAATCGACCCGATGATGCCACCGGGCTCATTAAAAAATTCATCCCAAACACCCCGGTCGAAGAAGGCCTCGCCCGCTATCTCGACGGTCGCCTGCAGCTGGCCAAAGGCAATCGACTCCCCGCCGTTGGCGCTTTCCAAACACTTCTCAATGATCCCGGGATTCGCAAAAATCTCCCTGCCGCACTTCTTCACGAATCGACGATCGCCTTGGCCGACAGCCTGGCACTCGATGGCAATGAAGCCGCTGCTGTCACCTCGCTACTCGAGACTCTCGAGAAGTATCCGGACTCACCCAAGCTCGAAGGGATTTTCAATCGACTCAGAGCATGGTCGGAGAAAATTGACACCAACGCCCTCATCACAAAACTCGAAATGTGGGCTCCTCTTCCAAAGATCCCCTCGCTTCCAGGAATCCACCGCGATGACTCCGCCCAAGCGGGCTATCCCATCTCATCAGAAGCCACTCCTTCCAAAAGAACTCTCTATGCTCTTGGATTTCTCGCCGGCTTTCACCTCCGTTCCGATAAGGTCGATCTTCGGCGCAAAGGTCGCATCCAGAATGCCCAGCTTCAGCTCATCAGCACCCCCGAATCACACTTGCTCAACCGCGCCCTCCTCGAGCTGGGAGTTTTGGAGATAGAGGAAAAGCACTTCGAGCAAGCCCTTACCATTTTCTCCCTACTCGAAGAAAGCAACGCCACTCCCATCGTTAGAACTTACGCCAAATCTCTCGCCGCCAAGGCAAACTTCATCATCAAAGACCCGACCAGAGCCAGCCAACTCTTTCTCGAAGCCGAGGAAATTGCCCGCGAAATCCGTGAAACCAAACTCAGCTCCATGGCTGCCCTCAATGCCGGCATCACTCTCCTCACAACCTCCCGTTCCAAGGAACTCGATGAAATCACAAAGAATCTCGATAGCCCCGAGGCCCGGTCCTTTCTCATCCTGGAACGCGGACTCTTCCTTTCCTCAAAAAATGATCCCGCAGCGCGCGATTTTCTCCTCAGCTTCCTCGCGAATTTCCCCACCAACCCGCGCACGCCCGAAGCCTCCCTCGCTCTCGCCGAAAGCGCGGTCTTTACCCCGCCCTTCGATCGCGAACTTGCCAAAGAGCATATCACGCCACTCAAGTTTGACCTCCAGTCCAGCCCCATGCTGGAAGCCCGGCGCATCCTCGTCCTCCTCGCTCTCAACACCAACACCCAGCAGGCCCAGGAATTCCTGACCCGCTCACCTGACCATCCCCTCGCTGCCCGCGTTCTCTTCCAACTGGGTCAAACTTATCGCGATCCCAGCCACGAGGGTGATAAGGAAATCGGCAAGGCCAACTACCAATTCGAGTTTCTCATCGAGAAGTATCCGGACAGTGAATTTGCCGATGCGGCCCGCTACTATAGCGCGCTCACCTCCATCGCCCTCAAGACAGAATCTGCCGACAAAAACGCTGCTCTTCGTTTTCGAGAACTCATCGATCTAAAAGGAGTCCTCGCGAACGAAGCCACCATCAACCTTTGCAGCCTGCTCATTGATCGAGACCAACAAGAGACTGCTCTCACTGAAATCTCGAACTTCCTCCAGACCCCCAAGCTCCCGGAGAGTGATCGCCGCCGCCTCTTAATCCTTGGCGCCGATGCTGCGAACCAAATCGGCCAACACGAAAAAGCCATCACTTTTTACGAAGATCTTCTTAAAATTAAAGACCTCCCCGTCTCCACTCGTAATCGCGCCAACTACATCCGAGGTCAGGCTCTCGAGAAACTCGACCGTACGGTCGAGGCCCTCGAGGCTTATTACGAGGTAGTCAATCGCAACTTCGATCCCGACAAATCCACCACCCTCGAATGGAAATGGTTCGATAAGTGCGGGATCGAGGGTGCTCTCGCCCTCCTTGAGAAGGAAAAACGTTGGAAGGCCGCCATTGAATTGGCTGAAAAACTCGGCCGCAGCGGGAGCACCAGAGCCAAGGACGCCCGCGATATCGCCGAGCGCATCGGCCTGGAACAATTCATCTACCGGGGACGTAGCGAACCAACCGAAGAAGCCACTGACTCCAACCAATAAGCAGAGTCAATGGAACCAAATCCTGATCATTTCCAGGCTCCCTGGAAATCCGAACATGATACGAAGTGAAAATGGGCTTATCACAGACCTCTCCTCGCTCTTACAGCATCACATCGAAGGCAGCCAATCGCGGAAAGAATGGCAGAACCCCGTAGTATCGTTTTCATGAGCCAAATCGCTCGAACACGATGTCCTCCTCCAAGACTCCATCGCAATCTCAAAGCCACTCGAAAAATCGTTTTTTTCCTTTAGTTGCGAGAACTTAGCCGCTACCTCGCTTCTCCTAAGTTTCCCTCACCCAAGCTCATGTCGCAAACAGCAACCCCTCCCGCAAAAGAGTCAGATCTTCGCAACGCCGTTATCCGGCTCGCCGGTAATTCCCAGGACGGAATCCAATCCGTGGGCGCCTTTCTCGGACAGCTGGCGGGAACCACCGCCCAGGAAGTCATGACCTATATGACGATTCCCAGCACCATCTCCGGAGGACCTTCCATCTTTCAGGTCCACCTCGGCTCCGGAGAAGTCCTGCACCCCGGTGACCAGGCCGACACTCTCGTCGCCTTCTACCAGCACTCTTACGAGGGCCATCTCCACACTCTCAAGGATGGCGGTATTTGCTTCTACGACAGCGACAAGGTCGAGGAAGTGAAAGACGAGCGCGGCATCATCCACATCGGCGTCCCCTTTACCTCCGCCACCATCGAAGCCATTGGCGGCAGCGCCAAGTCCCGCGGTAAGAACATCTTCGTCCTCGGTCTCCTTTGCGCCGTTTACCAACTCGATCGCGACAAGATGAGCGAAATCATCGCGCGCAAGTTCGGCCGCAAATCAGAGGACATCCTCCGAAATGCCATGCTCGCTTTCGATGCCGGTTACGCCTGGCCCGTCCACGACATCGAACACATGCCCATGGCTCCGGGCGAAAACGATGGCGAAAAGCGAATCTCAACGGATGGCAACATGATGCTCGCCCTCGGCCTCATCGCCGGCGGAGTTCGCTTCGGGGCCGGCTATCCGATCACTCCCTGGACCACCATCATGGAGTTCCTCCGCTCCGAACTCCCGAAATACGACGGAATGTTCATCCAGTGTGAGGACGAACTCGCCGCCGTCTCCCTCGCCCTCGGGGCTTCCTACTCCGGCCACCTTGCCATCACCGGCTCGTCGGGTCCGGGTCTCGCTCTCAAATCCGAAGCCCTCGGCTACGCCAGCATGGCCGAGCTTCCTCTCATCGTCGTCAATATTCAGCGCGGCGGACCCTCTACCGGACTTCCGACCTCAGTCGAGCAATCCGACCTCATGCAGGCCATCTACGGTTCACACGGCGATGCCCCGCGCATTGTCCTCGCGCCCAAAAATGTCGAAGACTGTTTCTACACCGCCCTCGAAGCCTGCCGCCTTGCCCGGAAATATTCCACCCCTGTCTTCATTCTCTCCGACCAAGCCATCGCGACTCGTCTCGAGGCCTTCGAAGAACCTGATCTTTCCGTTCATTGGGAAGATCCAGTCCTCGACATCTCCGAACGTGGTGCGGATTTCAAGCCCTACCCGCTCGATCAAATCACCCGTCATTCACCTCCGGGAGCACGCTCCTCCGAGGGCAAATATCCTGTCGTCACCGGCTTGGAACACGACGAATGGGGCCATCCATCCGGCAACCCCAACAACCACCAAAAGATGACCGAGAAGCGGCGTAACAAGCTCGTCGAACTCGCCAATTCTCTCCCGACGCCCACAGCCCACGGAGAAGAAGAGGGCTCACTTCTCATCGTAGGCTGGGGATCCACCTACGGCCCGATCAAGGAAGCCACCGACCGCCTCAATTCACTCGGTCACAAAGTCGGCTCCATCAACATTCGCCACGTCCACCCTCTTCCAAACGGCCTCGGCGAACTCTTTGACAAATACGATCACATTCTAGTTCCTGAAATGAACGACTCCGGCATGTATGGCTACGGCCAACTCGCCACTCTCCTGCGGGCCAAGACCTGCAACCCCAAGATTGAATCCATCAACAAGGTTCAGGGCATCAGCTTCCGTGTCATCGAAATCACCGAAGCCGCCGAAACCCTCATCAAAGGCTAATCCACTTTCATCTCCCCTAACCCGACTTTTAAGATGTCCGACACCACTACCGCCGCCCCCGCCGAAAAGCTCACCAAGAAGCAACTCAAAGCAGACCACCCGACCTGGTGCCCTGCTTGCGGTGACTTCGCCGTTCTTGCCTCCTTTTTTAACGTCGTGCAAAAGCTCGGCATTCCTCATGAGAAAATCGTCTGCGTGGCAGGCATCGGCTGCTCCTCGCGCTTCCCTTACTTTGTGAATACCCACGGGATTCACTTCATCCACGGACGCGCTCTGCCTCTCGCAACCGGAATCTCGCTTTCCCGGCCCGACCTTCACGTCTTCGTCTTTGGGGGTGATGGCGACGGCTTCTCCATCGGAGGAAACCACCTCAACCACGCCGCCCGGAAGAACGTCAACCTGTCCTACGTGGTCATGGATAACTTCGTCTACGGCCTCACCAAAAACCAAACGTCCCCAACGACTCCAATCGGGCAACGCTCAAAAACCGATCCCCGTGGCGCCATCGACCAGCCCATCAACCCGATGGCCCAGCTCGTCTCCAGCGGAGCTACCTTCATCGCCCGCACCCACGCGGCACAAGTGAAACACATGAACGAAATGTTCGAGCGGGCCATTCTTCACCCTGGCTTCGCCGTCGTGGAAACTCTTTCCGAATGCACCATGTTTAACCCGGGGTCCTTCGATGACAGCATCCCGAGAAAAGGGGGCGTCTTTGATCTCGTGGACGAAGAAACCCAGGATCTCGAATCCACCGGCGCCGCCATCGAACTTTCACAGGATCTTTCTCCCGGCAAGTTCGGCGTCTACTACGAAACCAGGCGCCCTACCAAGAACGAGCTGGAGCGCGAGTGGCTCACTGATGCCCAGAGTAAGATCGGCGATCTTTCCCAACAGGACCTTCTCCGCCAGCGCTTCGCTTCAATGCGCTAGCAGGAACTCATTCCCTTTGGAGAAAGGCGCCGTGGATTTTTCCACGACGCCTTTTTTAGTAAAAACCCTTCAATAAAAAAGGCGCGGAGGGAAAACCCGCCGCGCCCTTGAATCTTGTTGGACCGGATTACTGGATCTCCATGCCGCTCTTGGCATAAACCCACCGCTCGACCTTACCGTCTTTAATAAGCGCCTTGGCCTGAACCGGACGAACTCCAAAAATTGTCGCGGCTTCATAGGCGGCCAACCCGGTCTGATACTCGGTTCCATCAATCGTCTCGTCTCCAGCGATTTTCCAGCCTTTGACTTGATCAATGGTGAACTCCTTCACCGCACCACCAGCGATACTCTCTTTCATAAGATCGATAACAGCTTCATCACTCAACTTGCCTCCGGCAGCGGGGACGGGAACTGGCGGCGGAGTTGGCTCAACCACCGGCATGGGGGTTGGAGTCGGATCAACCGTGGCAACAGGAGTTGGTGGAGGAGTCACAACCGGTACCGGAGGAGTCACAACCGGCACCGGAGGAGTGACAACGGGCGGAACCTTTGCGACAAAGTCCCCTGCTTCCTTGTCATAGATTTGCTTCGCCAACTGGGCGAAAAGGTCCGTATCGGCTGGAGAGATTTTGCCCTTCCCCTTGGCATCAGCCTTTTCCACGAACAAAATATCATCCTTGCGGTTCAAAAGGGTCACAACATCGCCTTTCTTGAGTCTTACCGTCCCATCTCCGCCCGCTGTCGGAATCTCTGTGGGCCTCTCAATCGTAAGCGTCGTCGGCAAATCTGCATCGCGGAATTCCGCAAGATTAATCGTGTAAACAGCCCCCTTGTATTCGACGTCCCTGGTAAGACCGAGCTCCGGCTCCTGCTCCTTCACCAACATCGGAGTGATGGTAGGACCGAGAACATATCCTAAAAAGTAGAGGACAAAGACTACTGCAGCAAATTTCGCGTATTTCATGAAGGGCTCGAAGTGTTTAGGAGAAAGTAGGGGGGGAATTCTCACTTGTCACGCAGTCAAAACGACCAATATGCCTTTTCTCCGTGACCTTTCCCGCTGGAGGCCGGACTCTCTGCGCCATGGCAGAGACCCGCTTATTCCTCCTCGATGGCATGGCCCTGGTTTACCGGGCTCATTTCGCCTTCATTCGGAATCCCATCACCAATTCCCAAGGCATCAATACCTCTGCCATCTTCGGATTCGCCAATACTCTCCTCCATATCATTGAGAAAGAAGCCCCTACCCATATCGCCGTTGCCTTTGACACTTCGGCCCCGACCCCGCGCCATACTCTCTACCCCGAGTATAAGGCCCAGCGGGAAGCGATGCCGGAGGAACTCGCCGCCGCCATTCCCGAAGTCAAAAAACTCTGCAAGGCCTTCAATATTCCCGTTCTCGTCATCGATGGCTTTGAAGCCGATGACATTATCGGGACCGTCGCCCTTCGCGCCGAGGAGGATGGTAATTTCAACACCTTCATGGTCACGCCGGACAAGGATTTCGCCCAACTGGTCGCCCCCCGCACCGCGATGTGGAAACCCGGGCGTCAGGGAGCAGATCACGAAGTTCTCGACCTCGAAAAGATCCTCGCCAACTGGGAGATTGAATCCCCCAAGCAGGTTATCGATATCCTCGGCCTCTGGGGAGACGCCTCGGATAATATCCCCGGCGTTCCAGGCATCGGCGAGAAAACCGCCAAGAAGCTCGTCGCAAAGTATGGCTCGGTCGAAGGCCTGATCGCCAACACTGACAAACTTAAAGGCAAGCAGAAGGAAAACGTCATCAAGTTCAGCGAACAGGCCCTCCTCTCCAAAGAACTCGCCACCATCATTCTCGATGTCCCCGTTGCGGAAACCTTCGATGATTTCATCCTCGAAAAACCGGACGAAAAAACCCTGAAAGGCCTTTTCGAAAAATGGGAATTTCGCACCCTGACCAAGAGAGTCTTCGGTGCCCGGGAATCCTCCGAAGATCCGCAAACCGCTCCGGTGTTCGAGAGTCTCAAGACTCTCGCCGACCTTCCTCACTCCTACCTGTCTCTTATACACATCTCCGAGCCCACGAGACCGAGGCTGATCTCGT
>CAJXVQ010000144.1 GCA_913060685.1 uncultured Verrucomicrobiales bacterium | reverse complement strand
CGAATTCGGCGATTTTGGACCAAAAACTCAAAAAAAATGCGAAACTTGGGCTAAGTTCCCGTCTGGCAGCCAGCGAGCCCGATCTCCACTACGATACATCATTGCATTGGGTTCGCTACTGAACGGGTCTATCACAAATCTCTCTGCGGTTAGTTCAGGGCGATTAAGATAGCCCATCGCAACACCATCGCCTGCGGCAAAAAGCTCTCCCACAACACCCGCCGGGACCAACTCCATTGATTCATCTAGGACGTATACCAGACTCCCTGAGATGGGGCGACCGATGGGGACACTCTTGCGCTCGACCACTTCTTCCCGCAGTTCAAAACAACACGTAAGAACCGTGTTTTCGGTAGGTCCATAGACATTCATAAGTCGACATTCCGGCAGCGCCCGATGCACTTGGTTCGCTAAGTCGGGAGACAGTACATCGCCCCCCACCAGCAACTGCTTGAGAGGGCGAAGAAACTCCAAGCCTTCCGTTGCCATCAGATGAAATAGCCCGGTTGGCAGCATTGAAACGGTAACCTCTTCAGTGCGAATCAGTTCCCCAAGATCAAACAGGGAGCTTTCTTCAGCAGGAAGGATGACCAGGCAGCCACCGTTCAGGAGGGCACCCCAGATCTCAAACGTCGCCATATCAAAAGACAGGGGAGCTCGATGCAACATCGTTTCCGTTGGCCCAAGATCTACATAATCGGCATCCCGAACCAAGCGCACGACTCCTCGGTGAGGCACCAATACCCCTTTGGGCATTCCGGTAGATCCTGAGGTGTAGTTTACATACGCCGCATGTTTCCCATGACGGTTGTGATCAAGATGATCACTTTTCTCTCCGAATAAATTCCCCGTTCCCAACTCCAGACAAACCACCCGGATCTCCCAATTCTCGAACATCCCACTGAGCTCCCTGCAGGCCACCAGAACCTTCGCTTGCGAATCATTAAGCAAGAACTTCAAGTGCGGGATGGGGTCAGAGGGATCCAAAGGCAGATAAGCCGCCCCTGCCTTGAGGACTCCCAAAAAAGTAATCACCGCCTACAGCGATCGTGCGATACAGACCGCCACAAGATCTCCATCTCCAACTCCAACACTGAGCAAGTGACGAGCAAGCTGATTCGATTTTCGATCGAGTTCATCGTAGGTTAGACTCTGTTCTCGATAGACGACCGCTATCCTTTCGGGCGCGGCATTTACCTGCTCGATGAAAATGTCCTGTATCGCTGCCACTGTAGATCGACCACTTCCTGCACCGCTCCACTCAGTCAACAACTCCACCTTCTCATCCTCCAACAACACTGGCAACCGACTGATCTTCTCATCGGGATTGCTAGCAATCCCTTGTAGCAGCTGTTGATAGTGCCCAATCATCCGCCGAATCATCGATTCATCGTATAGATCGGTGCTGTAGGTGACCTGTCCATCGAAGCTTCCATCCTTTCCTTCCTCGGGCCACAATTGCATTTCCAGATCCATCCTCACACTTTCGCTGGCCGACGGAAGACGGGACACCTCCAGTCCTTGTAGCAATAGATCCCGACTGGCATGATGCCGGACATAGAACATCACCTGAACCACGGGAGTTCGGTCGAGATTCCTCTCGGGCTTTAGTTTTTCAACCAGCAGGTCGAACGGTAGATCTTGATGCTCATAGGCATCAAGAGACGTCGACCTAATTCTCCCCAAGACCTCCTTGAATGTTGGATCCCCGGACAGATCCTGTCGAACTACCAAAGTATTGATGAAGAATCCGATCAGCTCCTCGAAATCCTCACGGTCTCGGCCAGCAACCGGCATGCCTATCGCAATATCTTTTTGAGCGCTATAGCGAGCCATAAGGACTAGAAATGCGGATAAGAGCAACATGTGTTGAGTGACCCCTTCCTTTCCCCCAATCGTTCGCAGGGAGCAGGCCAAATCCGCACTCAGGGAGAAACTGCATTGACCACCTGAATACGACATCCGGGAGGGTCGCGGCCGATCTGTAGGGAGCTCTAAAACGGGCAGTTCCCTAAGCTGTTTGAGCCAGTAACTGGTAAGGTCCTCAAGGCGAGGGCCCTGCATAGACTCTCTCTCCCTGCGTACGTAATCCACATACTGAAGAGCCAAGCTGGGTAGAGCAGGAGATTTCCCACCTTTGAACGCAGAGTAGGCAACCCCAAGCTCATTCCTGAAAATCTGGAAAGAAGATAGCGCATCAAAGACGATATGGTGAATCGTTAGTAGGAGAACCTGATCCTCCTCTGTAAAACGAAGCAACTGGCCTCGGATCAACGGGCCTCGCTCAAGATCAAACGGACACTCAGCCTCTTGCCTCGAGTGCTTTTGAATCAACGATTCCCTTTCGGTTTCAGTCGGGGCGTCGCAACCGATCACCGGAAAGACCAATGGCTCGTGGGGAAGGATTTGTTGAACAGGCTCCTTATCGATCAATTTGAATGACGATCGGAGCACGGAATGCCTTTCGATCAAGAATTCCAGTGCCTGCCGCAATGCCTCATCATTAAGTCTGCCCTTCAATGACCACGCAAAGGGAATATTGTAGGCTGTCAGCTTTTCCTCCAGCTGATCAATCATCCAAATCCTCCTTTGGGCAAAAGACATCGGAAAGACGTGGTCATTACCTACTTGTTGTTCAGTGGAATTGTCGAAGCTGTGGTCGGAGACAGCCGTGATTTCCGACCGCTGGCCTTGGTTCTGCGGCGGCAACTCTGCCTCGGAGTCATTCCCTCGGCCCTGTAATTGGCTCAGCCTCTCAAGGCCTCCCATCAGATCCGCCCGAGAGACGCCGAAATCGACCAGGCAAGCAACTTCATCTACCCCAGCTTCCTTCAATTGTTGAATCATCCCAAGACATGACTCAGTTGTTCCGACTAGGGAATTACCTTCCAAATAGCGATCCAGAGCATAGTCCAAAAGGGCTTCCTCATCGTCCTCAGACAAGCACACATCATCCTCGCTTTCAGCCTTCTCTTCGGAGACCACCCTTGTGTGTTCCATGTGACTCCTCAAGTAGGCACGGAGAGGTTCTTCGACAGCTGTTCTGGCCTCTTCGACGGACTCACCGATATAGGTGTGAAGCATGACGGTCACCTTGCCTCCGCCTGCGTCATGTCCTGCATCCTTCCAGGCCTGGCGATAGACGCCTATTCGCTCGACGAGTTCGTCGAGCGAAAGCCGAAGCAGCGCGGTCAGGACATTAGCTCCCATCGCTCCTGCCTCGGCGAATGTCGTCGAACTACGCGAGGTTGCGAGCCAAACCGGAAGCTCTTCGGAGTATGGAGTAGGGAACAACTCTACCGAAACCTTCTCACCGGCTCCGGAGATGCCCTGAAATCCCTCACCCTTCCATAGCTTCCGAATCGATTCAATCGAGGTGAACATCTTCTCCTTCCGGCGCGTAAAGGAATCGGGAGCCAGAAGGAAATCGTTTGGATGAAAGCCACTTCCAAACGCCACTCCAATCCTTCCTTTCGAAAGATTGTCCACCACGGACCACTCCTCAGCAATCCTAACAGGATGGTGTAGCGGAGCCACCACGCTCCCTCCCCGGATCTGAATCCTACTCGTCACGGATGCGATTGCCGCGCCCAGCACCGCAGGATTGGGATAGAGTCCACCGAATTTATTGAAGTGACGTTCCGGCAGCCAAATGCTTGAGATCCCAACACGGTCAGCAAGGCGGGCCGCATCGAGAACAAGACCATATCGATCATCAGGAACCTCGCTTTCATCACCAGCAAAGAAGAACAAGCCGAAGTCAATGGACGAGCCCGGCTCATCTTCAGTTTGGTGGCCATTTCGTGAACTCGTCTTTGTGCATGCGCTCGTGGCTTGTTGCTCTCCATTGCCGACACTGGTAGATTTACCCTGTTCGACGTAATCTCGTGACAGCGACCTCGCCAGCAACCGTCCCACCCCACTCACGGTTGGTTCGTCAAAGAACTCCCGAATACCGAGTTCACAGCGATAGCTGTCCCGCAGACGAGCGATGACCTGCATTGCCATCAACGAGTTTCCACCCAACTCGAGAAAACTCGAATCGTGGCCGACTTCAGACAATCCCAAAATCCGACTGAAACAATTCGCGACCAATCGCTCTGCTTCAACGGAGGTCGCGATCTCTGGTTCCACGCTTCGAGGATCTTCAGACATCGGGATCTCTAATTCCCGGAGGGCATCGCCTATCAGTTCGGAGGCGATCAGAACACCCCTCGCTTTGAGCCTCTCCAAAGCCATCTCGAAATCCGCCAATCCGCTCGGGTTCTCTCCCGCATCCATACCACAGGACAGGCAGTCCTCCCGCGCAATCGACCTGACAAGGGATGCCAACCCTCCACCAGGCCCGACTTCTAGGAATACCGCATTCTCTTTCGGCAACGCTCCCAGCCCTTCAATAAAATTTACCGGCTCTCGGAGCTGTTTCACCCAATAATCTGGCCGGCAGACCTCGGCTGGATTCGCCCATCTCCCTTGTAGGCAAGAGACGAAGGGACGCATCGGTTCCCCGAATTCCAAGCCCTCAAGAAAAGCGCGAAACTCGTCCAATACGGGATCAAGCATCATCGAATGAAACGCCCGATTGGAGCTCAGGAGTCTACTGGCAACCCCATCACTCTTGAGTTTCGCTGACAGTAATTCGATCCCTTCAGGAGTTCCCGAGAAAACACACTGGCGTGGGCCATTGATCGATCCCAAGTCTACATGGGGTCCAAGATAACTTTTTGCTTCCTTGGAGGTGACGGCGGCGGCAAGCATTCGCCCCTCAGGCACTGATTGAACCAACTCTCCACGCTTCGCGACGATTTGGAGCGCCGTTTCGAACTTAAAAACACCAGCCAAACAGGCCGCTGCGAATTCTCCTACGCTGTGTCCCAGCATGCCTGAAGGGCTGATACCTAGGTCAATGAGAGTTCGTCCAATCGCAAACTGAACAAGAAATAGGGACGGTTGGATCACCGCTGTCTTCTGGAGTTCGAGCTCCGAGGAGTGCTGGTCGCAAGGTTCCGGGAAGAGGACACTTTTAAAATCCTTTTCCAGCACACTCTCCGCCACCCGAAACCCTTCATCCAGATGATCCCGGTAGACGGAGAAATCACGATAGAGTCCCTCCGTCATTCCAACTTGCTCAGACCCGTGACCAGGGAAGAGAAAATGAACCGACTTGGATATTTCTAAGGATGCTTGCATGGTAAAAAAAGCACGAATCGACCGAATCTCGATGGCTTTGTTAGCCGACTAGTCCCTCGCAAAAAAAGACACCTCTCAAACAGGAGACTGGCAGACTTATGGGTTGCTTGGAATTTTTTTATGCGAGGTGTCACGGAGCCCGTTGTTGATGAGATCGGAGAGAGTGAGAAAGGACTCCTAAGAGCGTGGTAGCCTGATTCATTTTTCGAAAAGAGGGAATGCGAACATACCGGGGTGCATGTGCTGTTTTCTCAGCAGCTTAATCATATTCAACACGCTCGAATCACCCATCAGCCAGTAGGCTTCGTCATTGGCATTCCAATGGATGGTCATGCCCCGACCGCCGAACTCTTCGCTGGGGCGCCAGAACCCCCGCGTTTCGTCGGTAAGGACGTTGCCTTTAAACTCGGGTATGATGGGGATGACCTCCCCCCTCCGCTGCGGTCCAAAGGCGGCTTCAAAGCCCTCCCGCCAAAAGCAAATTCTAGCAATCTGGCATCCCCGGATTGGGAATCCAAAGAGGATTCTGTAACTGACAAGCTCAGGCGAGCGCGTCACGTAGGATCCTGGCCGGGTGAATGGCGGTGCGGGCAGCGCCATCGTGAATCTGGTGGCGACAACTGGTACCCGCAGCGGCGACTACTGCGTCAATCGGCAGGTCATCAATGGAGGGAAGCAGGACGAGTGAAGCGACCTTCATCGAGACCTCGTAGTGTTCGCGTTCGTAACCGAACGAGCCAGCCATGCCGCAGCAACCGGACGGGATTTCACTTACGACATAGTTTTCAGGCAAGGACAACATCCGCAAGGTCGGTTCGGTCGAAGCGAGCGCCTTCTGGTGGCAGTGGCCGTGGACGTGGACGCTGCGGGCTTCTCGGGTAAAACAGTCAGCATCGACGAGGCCGGCATCGGCCTCACGGGCAATGAACTCGTCGAGCAGCAGGCAATGGCACGCAAGCTGTCGGGCGCTCTCGCGCAAGTCAGGGTCGACCAGAGCAGGGTATTCATCGCGGAATCCGAGGAGCGCGGAGGGTTCGATGCCGATGAGCGGTTCCTCCCCGGAGACGATCGAGGATAGCCGCCGGACGTTCTCATTGGCAAAACCCTGGGCGCGCCGGACGAGTCCCTTGGAAAGCGAAGCCCGTCCGCTTTCGGCGTGATCGGGAAGGTTGACCTCGTAGCCCAATAGCTCCAGCAATTCGACGGTCGCGATGCCGGCATCGAGGTCGTTGTAGTTGGTGAACTCGTCGCAGAAAAGGTGGACGCGGCCGAGATTTTCACCCCGCTTGGGAACTAGAGGAGTGCGGCGGGAAAACCAGCGGCGCAGCGTGACGCGGTTGAGCCGCGGCATGCTGCGATCGGGATGGAACCCGATGAGACGATTGGCCGCACGGCGCAGCACCGGGGTCTGGAAAAACGCGTTGTAGAGCCTCGGTGCGAACGCGGCGAGGCGGGCGCTGTCGGCGAAGTGCGCGATCATCCGCGAGCGCAGCGGGATCCCGTTCGCATCATGATAGTGCTGCTGGAACTCGGCCTTGAGCTTGGTCATATCCACGCTCGACGGGCACTCGGACTTACAGGCTTTACAGGACATGCAGAGATCCATGACTTCCTTGATCTCCTCACTATTGAAGGGACGCTCGGCATCAGCCGGATCAGTGAGGATCTGGCGCAAGATGTTGGCACGTGCCCGAGTGGTGTGCTCTTCCTCGCGGGTTGCCATGTAGCTCGGGCACATCGTGCCTCCAGCGAGCGGCCCCTTGCGGCAATCGCCCGAGCCATTGCATTTCTCGGTCGCCCGCACCACGCCGAGGGTATCGCTAAAATCGAAGACCGTGTCATACTCCGGAGTCCCCTGCCCCGGGCTGTGACGCAGTGAGGTATCCATCGGCGGCGTGTCCACGATCTTGCCCGGATTGAAGATATTTCCGGGATCGAAGAGCCCCTTCACCTCGCGCATGAGTTGGTAGCAATGCTCGCCAACCATCAGCGGGATGAACTCGCCGCGCAAGCGACCATCGCCGTGCTCACCGCTCAGGGAACCGCGGTACTTTTTCACGAGATGTGCGATGTCGGTGGCGACCCCGCGAAACATTTTGAGGCCCTCCGGCGTCTTGAGATTGAACAAGGGCCGGGTGTGCAGTTCGCCCGATCCGGCGTGGGCGTAGTAAACGCAGTCGATCTCGTACTTCGTGCGGAGCAATTCGTCGAACTCGGCGATGTAGTTCGGCAGGTCGTGCACGTCGACGGCGGTGTCCTCGACATTTTCGCGGGGCTTGGTGTCGCCGACGACATTACTCATGAGCCCCTGGCCTGCCTTGCGAAGATTCCACACCTTCAGCCCCTCATCACCCCACAGCACAGGGGTGGCGTAGCCTTGACCGGCGACCTTCCAACCCTCAATGAGGGCATTGACGGCCTGCCCGGCCTCGGCGCGGGTGTCGCGGCGGATCTCCACCACCAGGATCGCGCCAGGGTCGCCAACCACGAAGGATCGGTTGCGCTGCTGGGCGAGATTCGACTCGGTACACTTGAGGATGTGGCGGTCGATCAACTCACAGGCGCTCGGCCCGTGTGGCAGGGCGAGCAGGTTGGCCTGGAGGGACTCGTTGACTGATTCGAAATGCCCGCAGACGAGCGCCACGTGTGGTGGCGGCAGCGGTGAGCAGGCGAGCTCGATCTCTACGGCAAAGAACAGGGTGCCTTCGGAACCAGCGATGAGCTTGCAAAGATTGAAGGGGGTATCGGACGCTGAATCGAACACCTCGGCGTCCATCAGGAGGTCGAGTGCGTAGCCCGTATTGCGCCGCGGAATGGAGCGGCGAGGGAACGACCCGGTGATGGTCTCGCGATTTTTAGGATCACCCAACAAGGATCGAATTTCCCGATAAATCCGATTCTCCAAGGTATCCGGACCAGCGCACTTCGCCTCGAACTCATCGCGGGTGAGCTGACCGAAAGTGATTTCACTGCCATCACTGAGAAAACCGCGCACCGATACCAGGTGGTCGCGGGTGCTGCCATAGACCATCGAGTTCGAACCACATGAATTGTTTCCCACCATCCCCCCCATCATGGCCCGGTTGGCGGTGGAGGTTTCCGGACCAAAAAGCATCCCGTGAGGAGCAAGAACCCGGTTCAATTCATCGCGGACCACTCCCGGTTGAACACGGACGCGACGGGTCTTCTCATCCACCGAGAGGATGCGGGTGAAGTGCTTCGAGATATCGACGACCAGGCCGCTGCCCACGCACTGGCCCGCCAGCGATGTTCCTGCGGCACGTGGAATCAGGCCGAGCCGATTGCGGCGGGCAAAGCGGATAATTTCCCGGAGGTCCTCCTCGCTCTCCGGGAACACAACACCGGCGGGGAGTTCTTGATATTCCGAGGCGTCGGTGGCGTAGAGTCGGCGCAGCGTTTCTCCGGTGTCGAGACGACCGGAGATTCGCGAGGCAAGTTGTCCAAAGGGGATCACGGGAGTTTGTTCAGTTACGGTTCATCGAGGATGTGGGCATCGGAGAGTCTGCGCCCTGATCCCTCCTATCTTCTCCCGATCACCTTGTCACGACTGGCTTAGTCACTTCCCCCGGCTCATCGCACGGAATGTGCTGATCCTGGTATTGCCTCGTGGCGAGGATGGCGGCAGTAAATCGCTTTGCCCACTCGGCGGCATCGCCTTCCTCGTAGTCAAAGAATCCAATATTGTTCTTTGGTCCCTTGGCATCTCGATCAATGAACGACTGCAGGGTGTCCGGCAACTCCGTCGAGTTTGCCATCGTGGGCAGGACGCCCTTGATCGATTCGGCATAGAAGGCGCCTCCGCCCATCACGTCCATCACCCGGAGCGGGCCACACATGGCCGCCCACAGGCCAACCGAATTCCGGAATGAACACTCAATGGCCTCGGCATCCGCCACCCCGGATTCGAGGAGATGCACAGCCTCGCGATACATCGCGTAACCAATGCGGTTGCATAAAAACCCCGCGATATCCTTCTTCAGGACCGCAGCTTCCTTGCCGAGTTGCTCTGCCATCGCGATCGCAAACTCCATAACCTGCGGCGAGGTTTTCTCGCCGGGGGTCAATTCCATAAAACGCGTGACATGCCCGTGACTCGACCAATGCATCCCAAACACCCGCCCCGGAGAGCGGCATCCTTCTTGCAATTCGGTTATTGGAAAAGCCGATGTGTTGCTGCCTATAGGAACGTCCGCAGAGACAATTTCCTCGATCTCCCGGAGTAATTGTTTCTTCGCCGGAAGATCCTCCGCAATCGATTCGATAACCAGGCAGGCCCGCTCGACGGAAGCGAGTTCTCCTGACAAATCCAGACGCTCCTGCCATTCCGCGACATCACCGGACTCAATGACGCCGGCTTCGAGACACTGCGCAACGGCCTCAGGCAGGTATTCGCCCATCAGGTCGCGGTTCTTCTGCTCACGGTCGACCCCGACCACGGAAAATCCGCGCGACAGGCAGCACGCTGCGATCCCCCGCCCCAGCGGGCCGAGCCCGACCACGGCGATCACCTGGTCGCTCCGTCTTGTTTTATCGTTCATCATATGTCTAAATTCTTCGCAGTTGGGGTACTATTTCGCTCCGCCCGTGGGGAAGAACCATCCGGTGAAATACATCATCAGCAGAATGATCACGATCGAGTAGGACAGCCACCAGAAGACCACGTTTTTGTACCAACGGTCGCCCAGATTACTGAAGATGTTGAGCCGCTTCCAGTTCATGCAGAGTTGATCGGTGATTTGCTCCGGTCTTGGCGGACGGGTCGTGAGGGTGACGATCACACAGGTCGACACGCAGATCAGATAGAGGATCGAGGCCTGGTTCGGAAATGAGTTGAGCCAAACCGGGTAATCCGTGGCGTTGGTCAGGAAAATCTTCAACGCGAGGCCGGCACTCATCCCGACGATGACGGTGGCCAACGCCGCCGGGGCGGTCACCCGTCGCCACAGGATCCCCAGCAGGAAAATCGCCGCAAAGGGAGGAGCGAAGAGCACGTAGAGCGAGATGACATATTCGAAGAGTCCCCCACCCAGATCGCCGACAAACCTGCCGATGACGATCGCGACCGCGAGGACGACGACAGAGGCCACCACGCCAACAACCACAAGTTGCCGGTCGGTCGCCTGCGGTCGCCAGAGCCGACGGTAGAGATCGAAGGTGATAACCGTTGAGGTCGAGTTCAGGACGCTGTTGACGGTCGATTGGATCGCACCGAAGAGGGCCGCAAGAAACAGCCCTCGCAATCCGGCGGGGACGAGTTCCTGGATAAGTTGCACATACCCCTTGTCGGCGGCCGGCTTGACATCCCCCCACGGCTCGATCAGCAGCAGTTCCGGTTTCATCGCAAACAGGATCATCCCCGGAACGATCGTAATGATGGGCAGAATGATTTTGAGCCAACCCGCAAACACGATCCCCATCCGGGCGTGGTACATATTCTTCGCTCCGAGCACGCGCTGGATCATGAATTGATTGAGCACGTTATACCAGAGGCTGACGGAGAGCAGGAAGGTGATCATGCTCACGGTGGGCGTCATTGGATGGCTCACCGGCTGAATCACGGAGAGACGATTGTAGGTGTCGGTGCCCGCTAACTCCTGGGTATTGCTTTGAACAGCCTCCTTCCACTTGCCGCTTGTGGCCTCGTTGCGCTCGAGCATGACCTGAAACCCATCGATGATCCCCCCGCCCTCCGGCGCCAGGGCCGAGAGTCCGTACACCGTCACGAGAATGCCACCGACGATCATGACGGTGACTGTGAAAAGGTCCGTCCATGCGACGGACGACAGACCGCCATAGACCGCCCATACCCCGGCAACGAGGCCAAGGCCGATGATCGATGGCCACAGTTCCCAACCGAACAATCCCTGCAAGGCGAGTGCTCCGCCGTAAAGCACGGCAGCCAGGAAGGCGACGACATTGCTGATGATCGTTACCACCGCAAACAGAGTCCGTACCGTCGGACTGAATCGCTTCTCGAGGTATTCCGGCGTGGTGAAGACTTTGGACGCGAGCAGGAAGGGCACAAAGAACCAGATCAGGAGGGCGTAAGTGGCGACATTCGCCCACTCGTAGAGCGAGACGCACACCCCGTAGACCATCGCGGCTCCGACCATGCCGATGAACTGATCGCTTGAGATATTCGAGGCGATGAACGAACCGCCGACGACATACCACGGCAGTTTCCGGCCTGCCAGGAAGTAGTCCTCCGAGCTTGCCCGTTCTCCGCGCCCCGCAAAGTAGCCCACCAGTGAGAGGATGATAAAGAACAGGGCGATGGCAAGGTAGTCCCAGAGATGCAAACTGAATACCGCTTCGGCTAGGGGGAGTAGGATGGCGATGATCACAATTGATTGGATAAGTTAGTTCAGTGCGTCTTGAGCAAGGTTCATGACAGCTTCAAGCGAGCCTTCGGCGTAGGGCGTTTGCCAGACGGTGTAGAGCGAAGGTCCACGATAGAGAGGTGCGGGCGGCAGGTAACCGTGATTGCCGTTGGCGAGGTTAAGCACGAGGAGATGCGGACACTTCGTGCGCAGTTCCCGTTGAAGAATGGAATAGGCCTCGAAGGGAACGCCAACGAGGCCCCCCGCGCCGAGCTTCCAACTCCAGATTCGCTCGGCCGAGACCACGCCCTCGCCGACCGATTCCCGCACGCGGAGTTGACGGACGAGACGTTCGTATGCGAATCCGGCAGGCGTCTCCGCCATCTGCGCACGGATCTCAGCGAGGCCGGGAAGATCAGGTTTCAAGGGCAGAGCCACGGTAGGTGCGCTGGAGGAAACGGTTTGGGGAAGCTCCCCCGTCGCCGGGCTCCATCGAGCAAGTGGCGCACCGGATTCCAGCGCGCCGTCATAAACCACGTCGCCAGCTCCAGACCCGAGCATTTCCAGCAAACTCATCGCGGCATAACCAAGGACGCGGCCGTGACGGTCTGCCGTCGCCGGATCCCCGACATACTGCTCACACGGAGCGAGCTCACCCGAGGCTCCCTGTAAAAATAAGCACGGAGAGTCCATCGCGGTCTCGACCACTTCACGCATCGCACCGGGGAAATCCGGGGAGACAAGATCGTTATCCCACGCCAGTGTTGTCGGGTGGCAGGCGTAGTTGACCAGGGTCGCACGGGTGAGGTTGGCATCGTCGAAGATACGGGCGACGACCAATGTGTCATCCGCCGATCCTTCCGGATGAAAACCTGTTAGGAAACGTTTCGAGTCATCCGGATCCGGGAAATCGCGATGGGTGGCGAGTCCGCAGGAGCCGGTGTGAAACAAAAGCGAGGAGTCCCGAAGGTCTTCGATGGCGTCCTTTGCACCTGTGATGCAGGCCTCGCGAAGGGTTTCGAGATAGGCGATGGTCACCTCTGGATTCGACTCGGGCGGCGGTTCGGAATCGAGTAATGGCGCCGCGTGGGTGTGGGTGAGGTGAACGATCAGATTTTCCTCCGGCAGGCCGAGAGCGTCGCACAATGCCAGGCGAAGTCGGTCCGCATCGGCCCGGGCACGCCACCAGCCGAGATCAAGACTGATCAGCAACAAGGGCGGGTCGGAGTTTTCCGAAATCGCCAACGCCGTGCCGGTAAGCGGGCGATGCACCCCGCTCGCAAACCAGCGATCCGTAGCGCCCCAGTTTTTCACCCCAACATCGAGCCCGGGGGTGATATCCCATCGGGACACCCCGAAGCGCGCGCGCAGGCCTGGAAATCGAGTGGATCGGATCACGTGGGTCGTCGAATGGGTTCAGTGAATTCGTTCAGATTCGAAGCCTTAATAAACCGCGCGACCCCCTGAGAGATCGAAGGTGAATCCGGTATTAAAACTCGCTTCCGGAGAAACGATCCAGCAGACCATCGCGGCCATTTCGTCAAGCGTGCCGCAACGCTTCATCGGAATCTTATCGGTCATGTATTTCACTTGCTCCGGCTCCACCTTGTCTACCAT